>JAZLAD010000001.1:0-4684 GCA_045613005.1 Acutalibacteraceae bacterium
CGACTTGTTTGCTAGACAAGTTCCGTTTGTCCGTATAGAAGCCTTCTTGTCTACACAGTATAATAATCCTACCGTTCTTTTTGAGCTTGACGAAAACAAAGACCTTCTTGACTACTTTAAAGACGGAGAAACCAAAATTTCCCGTAGTTTTGGCGGCGAGATTGATATGTCGGATAAGCTTGCCAAGACGGTCAGAGTGCTTGGTAACGGCAAAAAAGGCGGTGCCGTTTGTATCAAAACACGCTGTGCATCTAACAGCGAATTAGGCTTTGGCGAGTATATAATTGATACAAGTTTTGAAGGCTGGCGTGATTTTATACTCTTAGAGTCCGATAACGGAGATCACCCCGAATTGCCTTTTGAAAAGGGTGAGCATTTATATTATATCTACCGTTCTAGCCTTAATAATGACAGACTGACAAAAATGGAAATACTGACCTCAGGTGACATAAGCGGCGTTCGTATGTCGTCGGTTTTGGCTTGTGAACACACCTACGAAGTGCTTAAAAATCCAACCGTTCATATAGGGGACGGCTCTGTAATGTTCGAATGCGAGTTAATGTCGAGCGATTTTATTGAATTTGACGGCACAAATGCTAAGGTTATAGACCGTTACGGCAACGAAAAGAACGTTTGGTTTAAAGCTGATAATTTCGTAGTACCAAATGGTGAATACACAGTAAAACTTGAGGCTCGTGCGCTCAACCGCTCAACACCAAGAGCGCAGATTACAATTGGTCTTACCGGTGACGAGGTAAGATAATTCAGAATAAGTTTTTAAGTTTTTGTAGTGTTGCGGTTTCAATTCGGGAAACGTAGCTTCTGGAAATTCCTAGCTTTTTTGCAATTTCTCGCTGAGTCAGCTCCTTTTGCCCGTTTAAGCCGTAACGCATACTGATTATTAACTTTTCTCTTTTATCAAGCTTTGTTTCTAAAAGTTTTCGAAGTTTTTCAATTCTAACCTTTAGTTCTATCTCTTCAACAACGTCGCTGTCGTCGGCGATTATGTCTATAAGCGTTAGCGCGTTACCATCCTTATCGGTATCGATAGGGTCGCTGAAATAAACGTCTTGAGCTACCTTTTTCTGATTTCTGAAATACATTAGTATTTCATTTTCAATACATCTTGCGGCATAGGTTGCAAGACGGATTCCTTTGCCCGAGTTAAAGGTTGAAACCGCTTTTATAAGGCCGATAGTACCTATTGATATTAAATCATCTTGGTCACAGTTTGCGGCATAATACTTTTTAACAATATGCGCTACAAGGCGAAGATTGTGCTCGATAAGTATGTTTTTAGCCTCAAGGTCACCCGCATAGTATTTTTCTAAGAGTTCTGCTTCCTTTTTTGCCGATAAGGCAGGGGGAAAGGAACCCGCACCGCTGACGTGTAGAGCAAAATAAAACAAATTGGAAATAAGATTTAACAACATATCAAAAATCATATAAATCACCTTATAGTTAATATGGTATTTTATATGCTAAAAACGGCTTGGCAGTTGCAAGAAAATTAAATATTGTAAAATAGAAATATTCGTGTTAAAATATTATTATATGTATTTTTTAAGAAGGAGGATTTATTTATGGAAGAAAGAATTGAAGACAGCGTATTAGAGCTTCTATCGAACAGGAGCTTTGTTCCCTTAAAAAGTATACTTTCAGAAATGAATCCTGCCGATATTGCGGTGCTTTTTGAGGAAATACCAAATAAAGATTTGCCGCTTGTGTTCAGAATTTTACCCAAAGAATTGGCAGCAGAGGTTTTCGTTGAAATAGATAGCGAAATGCAACAGCTACTCATTGAAGCCTTTAGTGATAAAGAGCTTAAAGAGGTTATGAGTGAACTTTTTATGGACGATACCGTTGATATTATCGACGAAATGCCCGCTTCGGTTGGTAAAAGAATATTAAAAAATACCGATGCCGCAACCCGCAGAATGATAAATCAGCTACTGGCGTATCCTGACGATAGCGCGGGTAGTATTATGACCACCGAGTATATCGATTTAAAGCGTGATATGACGGTGGACGACGCCTTCGACCGTATTAGAAAAATCGGTTTTAATAGCGAAACTATATATGCCTGTTACGTTACCGACCGCAGTCGCAGACTTTTAGGTATAGTATCTGTTAAAGATTTGCTACTTAACCCAAAAGATGCTGTATTAGCAGATATAATGGAAGAGAACGTTATATTTGTTAACACGCTCGACGATAAGGAAGAGGTTGCAAACTGCTTCCAGAAATACGACTTAATAGCACTTCCCGTTGTAGACAAGGAAAACCGCCTTGTCGGTCTTGTAACGGTTGACGATGCTATCGACGTTATGGAAGAAGAGGCAACCGAGGATATCGAAAAGATGGCGGCTATTTTGCCAACCGATAAATCCTATTTCCGTACAAGCGTTTTTTCAGCCTTTAAGGCGAGAATTCCTTGGCTTGTTTTAATGATGCTGTCGGCTACCTTTACAGGTCTTATAATATCTTCCTTTGAAAATAGACTTACCGTTGTTCCTGCACTTATTGCTTTTATCCCGATGCTTATGGGTACAGGCGGTAACTCGGGTAGTCAGTCATCGGTTACTATAATACGTAGCATATCGCTCGGCGATATCGAGTTTTCGGATATTTTAAGGGTTATCTGGAAAGAGCTTAGAATTGCTCTTCTTTGTAGCTTGGCGCTAACAGTTATTAACTTCTTAAAGCTTTGGCTTATCGACCATTTGCTTTTTGGCACCTTCGACGTGGGAAAAGAATTAACCGAGATATTGGTTGTTTGCTTAACCCTTACCGCAACCGTTATTGTCGCAAAGCTAGTGGGCAGTGCGCTACCAATCCTTGCGAAGAAAATCGGATTTGACCCTGCCGTTATGGCAAGTCCACTAATTACCACTATTGTTGACACCATTTCTCTGGTAATATATTTTGGTATTGCGGCGTCGGTGCTAAGTATATGAAAATTTTATATAACGATGAGGATATCGCCGTTATCGTAAAGCCCTACGGAGTTAGTTCACAAACGTCAGAGGGGGAGAACGTTCCAAAGCTTTTAGAGCAGGAGCTTAAAAAAACGCCCTTTGTAGTTCATAGGCTAGACCGTACAACAGGCGGTGTAATGGTATATGCGCTAAACTCTTGCTCTGCGGCGAGGTTATCAAGGCAGATAACGGAAAACAAATTCAAGAAAGAATATCTTGCCGTAATCAGCGGAACTTTAGAGGAAAATAGCGGCAGTATGACCGATTTGCTTTACTACGATAGGCAAAAGAATAAATCATATGTAGTAAAAAAAGAACGAAAAGGTGTTAAAAAAGCGGTTTTAAATTTCGAGGTTTTAAAGGCTTTTACGCTAAACGATACAACCTATTCGCTCTTAAAAATATCCCTTGAAACAGGGCGTACCCATCAAATCAGAGTGCAGTTCGCATCTCGCGGTTTTCCTCTTTGCGGGGATAGAAGATACGGCTCAAAGGAAAACTTTACTGGTATTTCACTCTGGTCGCATACTTTATCATTTATTCACCCTAAAACCAATAAACCGATTACTTACACTGCAGAACCAAACGAGGAATTTTTTAAGTTTAATACAGATTAAAAATACACAACATTTGAAAATTTGGATGTTGTGTATTTTTTGTTAACAAATTTAAGATTAGATAAAAAAGTTGCAGATTAGATAAAAGAAATTGCAAATTAGATAAAGAAAATTTCTTGTGATTATTATCGTTTTATGATAAAATTAAAGCAAGTTAGGAGGTTGTTTTATGCAACACGTTACAGTTGGCAAAAAATACAATCAAGGAAAAATAGCACAGGTTGAGTGTATAAAAAACGGTACACTTGATAATTTGGATATCAAGGACAAATACTTTTTGTTAATAGTTCTTAACTACGGAAAATTAGAATTCAAGGTTGGCGATAAAACAGTCAAAGCCGCCGCACCGTCCTTCATATGTTTTGATGAAACAGAAAACCCCGTGCTACTTTCTAAAACAAGGGCAAGATACACCTGTATCTATTTTCATCCTACCTTTTTAAATATGAATATGACCTTTAAGCTTTTGCGTTCTGCAAAATACGGCGATATTGCGACCACACACGATATGTTTATGTTAAAACCCTTTACCGACAAGGCATACGTTATCCCGATTGCACAAACACAAGCAGAAAAAATCGAAAATGCCGCCGATTATATGTTAGAGGAATTAAGAGATCAAAGAGATTTTTATTGGTCTTGCCGCGGACGCGCTCATTTTATGGAGGTTATTATTGCGCTTGAGCGTATGTATGGTCTTTTAGGCTATGGCTATGAAGACCAAAAGTCAGACTATATCCCTATAATTCAAAATCCAAAGCTTCGTGAGGCTGTTCTTTATTTAGAGGCACACTATAGCGAAGATTTAACACTTCCAAAAATTTCTGCAGATGTTGGCATTAACCACACCACACTTAATTACCTTATGAAGCAGGAACTTGGCTGTACTGCGGTTGAGTATCTTATGCGATACCGTATTGGTATTGCTAAAAAACAACTAGCTTTTACCGACGTGCCGATTAAAGACGTTTCTAGTATGGTCGGCTTTAAAACCGTTCAGCATTTCAACCGAATTTTTAAAGAAATAACAGGCAACACCCCCGCCGACTTTAGAAAAACCTCGGTACAAAAGAGAAGGGAAGAGATTAA
>JAZLAD010000002.1:0-6076 GCA_045613005.1 Acutalibacteraceae bacterium
TGCTCGTATGTTTAACATAGCAAGTATCCCAACCTTAGTGGTTATCAAAAACGCCGAGGTTACAAATACCGGCATCGGCTTTATGCCAAAGGAAAAGATTTTGGAGCTTTTAAAATAATATAAATTGTCTTTTTGGGAGGCGTTTCGCCTCCCGTTTGTTTTTTGTTCAATATCTGCGGTACGTCGTGGCGCCGTCCCCTACATCACAATATAAATCAATAATTTGTAGGGAACGGCCTTAAGTGCCGTTCCGTTAAATAATAAATAACAAATAATAAAGAATAAAAATGGCCTTTTTCTGTCTTTCTTTGGGTATTATTTGCAAGACATAAAAGAACGGTTGGTTTTTACACCAACCGTTCCGTTTAAAATACATAATTGAGGTAAGAAATTAAAAATGTAAAGGTACTCTAATTAATTTTCGTCAACACAAGAGAACCGTCCCTCTGTCTCCATTAATTTTCGTCAACACAGAGAACCGTCCCCTGTGTTATTTTTAATGACGAAAATGCCCGCTTTTCTATATTTTTCGCACAGAAAAAACCGCCTGCATTTTAATAATACAGGCGAAATAGGTTTTCGAAACTCAATCTTGATATTCCTTAGTCGTTTTTATTATGTAATAAACAAACGCTGTTATGGATGATCCAATCAACGAAAAAACTATTGGATATGCGGACCATATAAGTGTGCCTGCCCACGCAATTGCAAGTGCATTTACATCCAATATCAACCAATAAAGAAAAGAGGATACACATAAAACAAACTGCGGAATCCATATCCTTTTTGTCTTAATATATGATAAACAACCATATATCAAAGAATATAAAGGCAAACCAAAAATTAGATACAAATCTCTCAAATCAAACCGTATCATAGAATCATCACTACCGCTTTTATATAGATTCGCATAACGAGTTGATAAAGAAATCCCCATAACCATAAATACACTCAATAAAATACAAAGCCAATATTTCCTCAAAAAATTCAAAAACCTATTTTTCATAATTAATCCTCAAAGCATCAAATAAAAATACCGTAGATAAACTATTTGTTTTCTTTAATTTCATTAATTAATTTGCAAGAACACAGAGGGACGGTTCTCTTGTCTCCCTGTTAAGTTTTAATTACGCTTCGGTCTGCAAGGGGGTCTTGTATTTTTCGCGTGATATATCAACGTAAAACGCCGCGTACGTAGCTTCGATGTAGGGGCATAAAAGAACAAAGCATATCGCAGTAAGCAACATAGCGGGAATAATCCACAAAAGCAGATTAAGACTAGCCCCCGCAACGACAGCTTTATATAAATATATTGAAACAATAACCATAGGCGCCGCACAAAGCAGTTTCCAACCTATAAAGCTAAGCTCTAAACAGAACAAACGGCTTTTATGACCGTCCATAATTTGCCGTGATTTAGTTATTGCATCGTTTACAAGCATACCTGGATTTTCGGCTAAAATATAGGGTGTCATAGCGTAGCTGTAGGTCTTAACTATACCCGGAATAACAAATAACATTGACCATAGGGATATGTATATTCCCGTAAGCAAATTCATCCAAAAGCCCTCACCGAAACGGCGAAACTGTTTGAACAGCTCTAAAAAGGTGGGTTTTTCTCTATCCACAAGCTTCAGATTAAAGGTCGCGTAGCCTAGCCTTGCGGGTCCGCTTACGATAATAACTATTATTTTCCAAATGATAGAAACTGTTAAAAAGCCAACTAAAGCCGAGCGCAAGGTTGCCAAACTGCCTTCCCCGCTTATTTTTTCAATAAGGTCAAGTGTTGTCTCGCTGTCGCTGCTTCCAAAACCCAGCGCGCCAGTTGCGCCCATAACAGAGGCGGCAAAAGCCGCAATTAAAGCAAGACGCCAATTACCCTTTAGTGAATCCAGTCCTATTTTTTTATAATCAGCTGAAACCTTCATAATTTTCTCCTTTTAAATCTCCACTCTCAATATATAACGTAAAATCAACCCTCGGTGTTATCCGATGAATAATCTTCCGGATTTATTGGGGGAGATAAAGATTTTTTTATAATCTTAATACCACAGCATTCATATAATTCTTGATCGGTGATAGGGCCAGTGTATGAAGAACTAAAAAGCAAAAAATCTCCTGCTTGTAAATCGTAGGAGCTGTAATAAAAATCGGCTGGTGCAACCTCTCCTAGTCCCATATAATATTCGCAACTTCCCGGTGCGAAAAGAATTTCAACATCATCTTTATAAGTCGCAGAATATCCATCAAACACACGCAATTCAGAAAACATATAACTACGATAATCTCTGTCAGTACCTATTTGACTTTTGCAATACGCATCCCATTCAATATATTTTCCAATACCTTCGTTCCAATCAGTACCTTTATACTCAATAACAAGGGTATCTTTTATCTCTATCCTTTCACCGTTAATTTCGTAAACTAACTCAAAAGGAAACTCGGCGTATGTAACAACAGGCTGTGGAGGGTCTTCTTCTAATTGATACCCTATATACATTAATGTCCATGGAAAACCCAATATTAAAAGTAATATTACCGTTAAAAACATACTACTAAAAATTGCACCTATAATTATCCAGGTTTTTTTCTTTTTGGTCATACGCATTTCCCTCCTTACTAATTAGACGTAAAAGTTATTAAAAATACTCACTTTTTATTAAAATATTTTAAATGTTTCTATATTACCTCAATTATACAATTATTATTTTAAAAAGTATAGTTACAAATGGTTACAAAAAATCAATAAATTATAAAGATACGTTTGCTTTAATTGTAACACTTTGCAAAATCAAGCACAACAAACCTTATTTGGAATATTGTCAAGTAATACTTGCTTTCTTACAAATATTTGCAAAAATGAAAACCGCTTTATCCTAAAAGGTAAAGCGGTTTTTGATTTTAAGAAATTATACCTTATTCTGTGTAAGCAAGTGTTGTATAGAAGGCAAGGTTTGACTGAGTATTGTCAAGTCTGCCATACTGAACAACTATCTCGGTGTTTGAAGAAAGCTTCATAGCATACTGTGTTTCAAAAGGAACGACGTATCCGCACATATCGTTTACGTTGTTTGTTCTGAAGCAACGAACACGATTTGCCTTAACCTGCCACTTGATTTCCTCATATGCATCCTTATCGGTGAAGAAAATCTTTACATTGATTTCTGCATCGGTATCGGTATCGTTAACAATTATTACCGACTCGTGACCCTTAGCAACGCCTTCGCCTGGGTGTGGAAGCTCGCAATCAGGGATTATCCATTCTTTTTTTCCTATAGCCATTTAAATCTAAACCTTTCTAAACAACAAAGGCAGAAAAAACTCTGCCTTTGTATGTTACTTAAATTAGAAATCTAATTCAATAAGACCCTTCTTAAGATAATCGGTCATAGAGGTGCAGCCATCCTTAGTGATAGCGATACCCTTTTCCCATCTAACGCCGAAGCCGTCACCTGAAATGAAGGTGTCAACCTGGAAGGTCATATTCTCTTCAAGTCTGTAATCGCTGATGGTTTCCATCCAAGGAGCCTCAACCTCGATCATACCTGTACCGTGGCAAGGACCGTAAACGAAGTTCTTCTCGAAGCCGTTATCAACGTACATCTTGTAGAAGTCCTTAGCTATATCGCTAGCCATAACGCCGGCCTTAAGCTGATCAACTGTCCAGTCGTGAGCGGTCTTACAGAACTCAACAACTCTTCTTCTCTCGCCCTCAAGCTTACCCATAACAACAGGTAAACCGATAGCAGGAGAATAACCGTCAATCTTAGCAGAAAGGTTAAGCTGAACGATATCGCCCTTGTTAATGGTTCTGTAACCTGAACGGCTGATAGCGTGGCTTGTTGACTTCTCGCTAAATACGTACATTGGAAGACCCTCGTACTCAGCGCCCTCTTCGTAAATAACCTTCTGAGCGATACCAACCATCTGAAGCTCGGTAACGCCAGGTCTTAGGTTGCGGATAACCTCATCGGTAGCAAGGTCAACGATACGGAAGCCTTCTTTGATACAAGCAAGCTCGTTAACGCTCTTGATTTTACGGAGCTCAACCATAATTTCGTTGCACTTAACGATTTCAGCCTTAGGGAAGCTTTCCTTTAAGCCTTCGAAAATTGGAAGTGTGCACTCAACGTAGCTGCCGAGACCGATTTTGATGTTCTCGCCTGTTACGCCGATAGCCTTAAATACGTCCTTGAAGGTGCTAGGCTTAAGCTCAGGATATGCAGGGTCAGCAGACTCTCTGAATTCCTTTAAGCAGAAAATTTTGTCCATCTTAGCAACGTCCTGTGCGAAGATAATGCACTCAGGACCTACCATTAATGCAGCGTCACCGTTAGCGGCGATAGCTACGCCTGCACGCTCGAATAGTGGCCAGAAGCCGCTGAAGTATCTAGCGTTTGCATAGTCAGACTCGGTACTGGAAACTACCATTACGTCGAGGCCCTTTTCCTTTACGAGCTTAGCAGCTCTTGCAATTCTCTCTTTGTACTCATAATCGGGTATACAAATTCTTCCCATTTTAAAACACTCCTTTTAAATTTT
Source organism: Acutalibacteraceae bacterium (assembly GCA_045613005.1). GTDB lineage: Bacteria > Bacillota > Clostridia > Oscillospirales > Acutalibacteraceae > UBA737. The sequence continues at coordinate 4,543 of JAZLAD010000002.1, forward strand.
AGGGCATAATTATCCCTTTGTACTAAAAATACCACTATTTATCCCCTTTGTATTTAGTAAATATTTAATACTTTTTGCACAATATTAAATAATTTTAATATTGATTAAAACAAGGAAGTGTGATACAATGAATTCAAACAGGTTTGAATTCAGCTATATTCGGCTGTGCCGAGCTAAATGTACTTTGTACGCTAAATTACTTTGTAGCTAAATTGACTTTCGGTCAGCTAAGCGAAAAATTCAGTCAGCTACTCCAAAGGAGTAATTTAGCTGTTTTAAAAAACAATTTAGCTATCGAGCTAAGGCTCGATAATTTAGCTTTGCAATTTATTGCAAAATTTAGCTTAAACGGGGTGATTTTTTTGGAGTTTAGTTTAAAGGGTTTTGATAATGTGGTTTCGGTGACGAGACTTGCAAATATTCACTATTTTGAATTTAACGAGCAGTACCACACCGCCAACGACCGCCACGCTTTCAGAGAACTGGTCTACGTGGATAACGGTGCAATTTATGTAAACGCCGAAAACTATTCGGGCGAGCTTAAAAAGAACGAAATTATAATACATAAAAGTTTAGAGCTTCATTCAATCTACTGCAATGCTCCAACACCGCCAAACGTTATTATAATAGGCTTTGAGTGTGACTGTAGTGAGCTTGATTCTTTTTCAGAACAACCGCACAGCCTAACCCACGAATTAGTAATTCAGCTAACCGAGGTAATAAAGGAAGGCAGAACGGTATTTTTGCCGCCCTATGACGTGCCAAACCTTAAAAATATGCGAAAGAGAAGCGATTATCCCTTTGGCGCCGACCAGATGATAAGACTAAAGCTTGAGCTTTTCCTTATTAACCTGATACGCGACAAAACCGAGGTTGCAGGCAAAAATTTAAGCGATGCCGAGCCTGAAAAGATAATAAAAGAGCTTCACGCTTATATCGATGCCAACTACAGCAAATCAATAAATCTTGACGAGCTCTGCTTCCTTTTTAACACCAATAAAACAAGTATCTGCAACCGTTTCAGAGAACACTTTGGCACAACCGTTATAGATTATGTAAACCGCAAACGTATAAAAGAGGCAAAGAAATTACTTAAAAGCGGTCAGCTTAGCATTACGCAGATTTCGTATAATTTAGGCTATAACTCGGTGCACTATTTCAGCCGAATTTTCAAGAAATATGAAAAAATGTCCCCCACCCAATACGCCGCAAGGAATAATAAAAGATTCGAATTATAAATTTGGGGTTAATTTTTTCACTTTGCCGAAGGCAAATCATAACACGGCGTAGCCGTTCATAACTCTAAACTAATAATGGTTATAGTTAGTCGAAACAGTAATAATTTTTACTGTTTCGACGCCAAATCTTTGATTTGGTAACGAATTTTCTTTGAAAATTCGACTATACCCATTTCAATGAATGTCGTGCATAATAAAATTATTCAGTAATTTTATTATGCCAAGCCGATAAAATCGGCTGTAGGAACGCCTTTTAGCGGTTCGGCAAACTACAATCATTATATCACCAACCGCCG
>JAZLAD010000003.1:0-2397 GCA_045613005.1 Acutalibacteraceae bacterium
AAATGAGTTTAACACTTAGACTTATTTGCACTTTTATTTCAGTGTTCACTTTGCTTATTACCGCAACTGCGCTTGGTAAAATGGTTATGTACATAGGTGAATTCGGCATGACCGAGCTTAGAATTTCTACAAGTGCGTTTATGATATTTTTATTTGTTGTATTTATAGCGCTAATTCTGAGAATTTATTTTGCAAAGGTAAAGGTAGTAAAAACTGCCTTTATGACAGCAGGTATTATATTATCTCTACTTGGTATTTTCAACATCAACAGTATTATAGCTGAGTATAACTATACGGGTTATAAAGAGGGCTTTATAAATCGCACCATTGACGTTGAGGAAATCGCTAATCTCGGTGACGAGGGAATACCGTATCTTGTAATGCTCACCAAGGACGAAAATGCTTCGGTTGCCGAAAAGGCTGAAGAAGAGCTTTTGTATCTATTAAGATGGGAAGAATATTACGAATTAGATAGCAAATTAGTTGGCAATTCACCTAGATATACTTTAGGTGATAAAAAGGTTACAAACCCCGTTCAAATGACCCTTGCTAAAAAGAATGCATATGCTGCACTTGATCAATATATAGAAGAAAACCCCAATATTGCTCAAAAGGCAGGAAATTTATACAGATATTAAAAAATGCTTGACAAATTGATTTAAAAGATGTATTATGTCTACATAATTTAAAAAAGCTGTGACGGAGACGGTTAAGTTTCTCGCACTTTAGAGAGTCGGTGGCTGGTGAAAACCGATAGTGTGAACTCTTAAATACCTATCACTCCCGAGCTGAAGGGCCGAATGCATTTGCTTTAAGTTCTTCCGTGATTGCTGCGTAAAGGCATAGGAATTGTTTGATTCCAAGAGTGGCAGTGTAAACTGCAATTTGAGTGGTACCGCGAGTGTTATTTTCACCCGTCTCAAAGTTTTGAGACGGGTGTTTTATATTTTAAAACAAAATTTTAGAAAAGGAGAAATGCAAGATGGACACTAAAAACGCTTTAATGCAACTATCGGAGATTGCTTCGCGAATTAAGGAGTTGCGCGATATTATTGGCTTTACTACAGCACAGATGGCAGAAAAAACTGACATCACAGAAGAAAAATACAATTTATACGAAAGCGGTAAGATTGATATCCCTTTCACTTTTATACATAAATGTGCTCAAGCCTTTGATGTTGAGATGACCGAGCTTTTAGAGGGACATTCTGCAAAACTTTCAAGCTATACAGTAACCCGTAAAGGTCAAGGTCAGGAAACCGCCAAAGAGGATGGCATTGACATCGCAAACCTGGCGCCTAAGTTTAAGGATAAGTTAGCCGAGCCTTATTGGGTAAAATACGAATATTCTGCTGCACAGCAGAATAAGCCTATACACCTTACCACACACTCAGGTCAAGAGTTTGATCTGGTGCTTAGCGGCAGACTAAAAGTTCAGGTAGGCAACCACATCGAAATACTTGACGAGGGTGACAGTATCTACTACAATTCTTCAACCCCTCACGGTATGATAGCGGTTGACGGTAAGGACTGTGTATTTTGCGCAGTTGTAATGTCGGGTGACGATACCAAAGAGACGGTTGTCAGAAAGAGTGTAATTTCTGCTAAAAAATCCGAGAGTCTTATCTGCGAAAAGTTTGTTGAAACCAACGAGGACGAAAATGGTGTATTAAAGGATATTAAATTTAAAAACACCGATACCTTTAATTTTGGTTTTGACATCGTTGACGGTATTGCTGATAAATATCCTGAAAAACTAGCTATGCTCCATCTTGACGTTAATAAGAACGAGCGCCGTTTCACCTTTAAGGATATGAAACGCGCATCAAATCAGGTTGCAAATTACTTCACCTCTTTGGGAATTAAGAGGGGCGATAAAGTGATGTTAGTATTAAAGCGTCATTATCAGTTCTGGTTCTGTATGGTAGCACTTCATAAAATTGGAGCAGTTGCTATTCCTGCAACTAATCAGCTAAAAGAACACGATTTTGAATACCGTTATAATTCTGCAGGCGTTAAAGCGATAGTTTGTACGGCTGACGGTGATACAGCGCAAATTGCCGAGAACGCGGCTAAAAAATGTCCTCAGGTAGAGCAGCTTATTATGGTTGGCGGAGACAGAGAAGGTTGGCACGATTTCGATAACGAGTATAAGCTTTTCTCAGGAAAGTTCGACCGTCCTGAAAATGCTTCTGCAGGTGATGAAACCGCACTTATGTTCTTCACCTCGGGTACTACAGGAAATCCTAAGATGGCGGGACACAAGCACACCTACGCGTTAGGACACTTTGTAACCGCTAAATATTGGCATTGCTGCGAGAGAGACGGCTTACACCTTACCATTTCAGATACGGGCTGGGGCAAATCGCTTTGGGGTAAGCTTTACGGTCAGTGGCT
>JAZLAD010000004.1:0-2555 GCA_045613005.1 Acutalibacteraceae bacterium
CTGAAGCTACAGGATTCGGCGCTGTTTACTACACAGTTGAAATGTTAAAGTCCTTCGGTGACGACATTAAGGGCAAGACCTTTGCAGTTTCAGGCTTCGGTAACGTTGCTTGGGGTACCGTTAAGAAGATTACCGAGCTTGGCGGTAAGGTTGTAACCATTTCAGGTCCTGACGGTTACATATACGACAAAGACGGTGTTAGCACCGATGAAAAGATTGACTTTATGCTAGAGATGCGTGCATCCGGTCACGATAAGGTTAAGGATTATGCAGATAAGTTCGGCGCAGAGTACTTCGAGGGCAAGCGTCCTTGGGAGCAGAAGGTTGATATCGTTATGCCTTGCGCTACTCAGAACGAGGTTGGTATCGAAGATGCTAAGAACATAGTTGCTAACGGCATTAAGTACTACGTTGAGGTTGCTAATATGCCTACTACTGAAGAGGCTATGACCTACCTTAAGGAAAACGGTCTTGTAATCGCTCCTTCTAAGGCAGTTAATGCTGGTGGCGTTGCGGTATCAGGTCTTGAAATGAGCCAGAACTCAATGCGTTACAGCTGGACCGCTGAAGAGGTTGATGCTAAATTAAAGCAGATCATGACCGATATCTACAAGAGCTCTTACGAGGCAGCTGAGAAATACGGCATGAAGGGTGACCTTGTTGCAGGTGCAAACATTGCAGGCTTTATCAAGGTTGCAGATGCTATGATCGCTCAGGGTATCGCATACTAATACCTATTAAAATTTTTATAACCCACTGTTCTTTATAGAATAGTGGGTTATTTTTTTACGTTTTGGGCATACTAAACACAAAAAAGTTTTAAGGAGTTAGTATATGAAGATTGCTTTTTTTGATACAAAGCCCTATGACGTAAGCTCGTTTGAGGTGTATAAAAAAGACGGTATCGAGTTTAAATTTTTTGAAACAAAGCTGAATACCGATACAGCGAGTCTGGCTCGTGGTTGTGATGCAGTTTGTGTTTTTGTAAACGATACAGTAAGCCGCGAGGTTATTGACATACTTAGCGATTTAAGCGTCAACGTTTTAGCACTTCGCTGTGCGGGATACAACAACGTTGACGTAAAATATGCGTTTGGCAAAATTCATATATTACACGTACCTGCATATTCCCCCTATGCAGTAGCCGAACACGCTATGGCAATGCTGCTTACCTCAATCCGCCGTATCCATAAGGCATATATAAGAACAAAGGATTTTAATTTCAGCCTTTCAGGTCTTACGGGCTTCGATCTTCACGGAAAAACTGTGGGTATCATAGGCACAGGTAAAATTGGCAGAGTGTTTATAGATATCTGCAAAGGGTTTGGTATGAAAATACTCGCCTACGATAAATACCCGATGGAGAACGCATATTTCGAATATACTGACCTTGATACACTGCTTGAAAACAGTGATATTATTTCACTTCACTGTCCGCTTAACGAGGAAACGCACCACATTATATGCAAAGAAACGCTGGATAAATTAAAAAAGGGCGTTATAATAATCAACACATCCCGTGGCGCTCTGATAGATACCGAAGCGCTGCTTGACGGTATTAAATCACGCAAAATCGGTGCCGCCTGTCTTGACGTTTACGAAGAGGAATCAGACTTTTTCTTTGAAGACTTTTCAGGACATATCGTAGACGACGATACACTTGCGCGTCTTATATCCATGCCTAACGTAATAGTTACCTCGCATCAGGCGTTTTTAACCGAAGAGGCACTTGATAATATAGCCGAAACCACCGTAAACAATCTTTTAACCTTTTTTGAAAAGGGCAGCTGTGATAACGAATTATGCTTTAAATGTGGTAAAATCGCAGGCTGTAAGGCACACGGAATAGGAAAATGCTTTTAAACACAAACGCTCTGCAAATTTTGTGGGGCGTTTGTGTTGCTTTTTTTAGAGTTTTATATTATTATATTAATAATTAAGCGCATTTTAAGGAGGAACTAAAATGGCTAAAAGACGTTCAAAAAGACAAAAGGCAATAATAAGGCGCCGAATATTTATCTGCTCAGCTCTTGCAGTTATTTTAGCGCTACTCGTGGGAATATTCTGCCTTGTAGGTAATATTATAAAGGTTTTGGATAACGGCGGCGTATCAAGTGGCAGTTCTTCAAAGGACAACCCTTCTTCGTCGCAATCACCTACCGAGCCGTACGTTGTTTCCTCTGCTAAGGTTGTAAACACAGGCGATATTCTCGTACATTCAACCGTTTTAGAAGGTGCAAAGACCAAAAACGGCGAATACGATTTTTCTGCCTTTTTCGGTCCTGTTTCCTCATACTTTAAAGATTCTGATTTAGCTGTTATAAATCTAGAGGTAGCGCTAGGCGGTACAGCCGCAAGTTATTCAGGCTACCCTGTTTTCAATACCCCAGATTCCTTGGCAGACGTTATGAAAGATGCAGGTATAAATCTTGTTCTAACCTCTAATAACCACTGCTACGATATGGGACTTTCGGGACTAAAGCGCACTGCAAACGTGCTGAAATCCAAAAAGTTGGATTTTATCGGCACCAAAGAGACACCTTCTGACCCATCAT
>JAZLAD010000005.1:0-11960 GCA_045613005.1 Acutalibacteraceae bacterium
ATCGAGTACAGAGGCTTCGGTCAGGAAATAGTTGAGGACCTAGCAAAATATGCAGGTGTTCCCGTTTGGAACGGACTTACAAATGAATTCCACCCAACCCAGATTTTAGCCGATTTCCTAACCATTAAAGAAAAGTTCCAAAAACTTAAAGGTATCAACTTTGTTTATATGGGTGATGCCCGTTACAATATGGGCAACTCACTTATGGTAGGCTGTGCAAAACTTGGTCTTAACTTTACAGCCTGTGCACCGAAAAGCTATTTCCCTAACAGTGAGCTTATAGCCGAGTGTGAAGAATTGGCAAAGGTTAGCGGAGCAAAACTTAAATTCTGCGAAGACCCTGTTGAAGCTACCAAAAATGCCGACGTTATCTATACTGACGTTTGGGTTTCTATGGGCGAGCCAGATGAAGTTTGGAAACAGCGTATTGATGAGTTATCTCCGTATAGAGTAACAAGTGATATTATGGCTAATGCCGCAAAGAATGCTGTATTTATGCACTGTCTCCCCGCCTTCCACGACCTTAAGACTGTAATCGGCAAGGAGATGGGTGAACGCTTCGGTATCACCGAAATGGAGGTTACCGACGAGGTGTTTGAAAGTGAGCAGTCAATAGTATTTGACGAGGCTGAAAACCGTATGCACACCATCAAAGCCGTTATGGCGGCAACTATGCTTTAAAATACGATATGAAAAATCCCTCTGTTTACTGGACTTGTTCAGTAAACAGAGGGATTTTTGTTTTAATATTATTCTGCTTCTTGCATTATAGCTCTGAACTCGTCGCCTGAAATTTTTTCACGCTCGAAGAGCACCTGAGCTACCTTATGAAGCTTAGTCATAGAGCCGTTCAGAAGCTCTATAGCCTTCTTATACTGTGTCATAACAACAGTTTCAATTTCCTCATCGATAATAGATGCGGTCTTTTCGGAATAGTTGGGTGTAGAAGAGAAGTCTCTGCCTAAGAATACCTCGTTATTATCGTTACCGTAAACTACAAGACCTAATCTATCGCTCATACCGAATCTTGTTATCATTCTGCGAGCAAGTTCGGTTGCACGTTCGATATCGTTAGAGGCGCCTGTGCAAACGTCATCCTGAGTAAGTTGTTCTGCGGCTCTACCGCCAAGTAGTGAGCATATCTGCTCTAGCATCTGATTTTTGCTAACGTGTCCTTTTTCATCAGTTGGAATATACATTGTATAGCCTGCCGCCATGCCACGCCTTACAATAGAAATCTGATGAACAGGGTCTTGTGTTGGTAAGAAATAGGATACTATTGCGTGACCTGCCTCGTGGTATGAGGTTATAAGCTTATCCTTATCCCTTACTACGTGTGACTTCTTCTCGGTACCCATAACAACCTTAATGGTCGCCTCTTCAATTTCTTCCTGAGTAATAGCCTTTTTACCGTGACGGACAGCAAGTAATGCCGCCTCATTTAAGAGGTTTTCAAGGTCTGCTCCTGTAAAGCCTGAGGTGGATTTTGCAATGGTTGCAAGGTTAACGTCAGGACCTAGAGGCTTACCGCGAGAATGCACCTTTAGTATATCTTCTCTGCCCTTAACGTCAGGGTAGTTAACCGTGATTTGTCTGTCAAATCTACCTGGACGAAGCAGAGCCTTATCGAGTATATCGGGGCGGTTAGTAGCCGCGATAACTATTACGCCTTCGTTAGTGCCAAAGCCATCCATTTCCACAAGCAACTGGTTAAGGGTTTGCTCTCTCTCATCGTGACCGCCGCCAAGACCAGCTCCTCTTTGACGACCAACGGCATCGATTTCATCAATAAATATTATTGCGGGGGAATTTTTCTTAGCTTCATTAAATAGGTCACGAACACGCGAAGCGCCGACACCTACAAACATCTCAACAAAGTCAGAACCTGAAATTGAAAAGAATGGCACACCCGCTTCACCTGCAACGGCACGTGCTAGTAAGGTTTTACCTGTTCCGGGAGGGCCTACAAGCAATACACCCTTTGGTATTCTGGCACCAAGGTCGTTAAACCTCTTAGGGTCTTTAAGGAAATCGACGATTTCTGCCATTTCCTCTTTTTCTTCGTCGGCACCTGCAACGTCGGCAAAGGTGGTTTTTTTGCGGTCGTCCGCCTTTTTAACCTTAGCCTTGCCAAAGCTCATAGCCTTATCGTTACCCATAGCAGAACTCATTCCGCGCATCATAAAAATAAATAACACAACCATAATGCCCGAAACTAAGAGCACAGGCCAAAGCTCAGAAAGCCAGGATGCCTGATTGCCCTTAGCATAATCGTACTTTATTATTTTGTTATTCTTTATATTTTCCTCATTTGCGTTAATTTCGGCAACTATTTCATGAGTGTCGTTGTAGAAAATAGAAGGATCGGCAACAGTATAACTGTATTCTTTAACCTTATCCTTATCCTTGTCCTTATCTTTGTTTTCTTCATCGGCACGAAGCTTATAGGTGAGTCTTCCACTGTAAAGATTTAATTCAAACTCAGATATTTCATTGTTTTGTATTTTTTCAATTATTTCGTAATACTTTATCTTTTCGGTTTTCTCTGTAATCTGGCTTACAAACAAATACGATACGATAAGTATTACGGGTATTGCTATATAAAGCAACACGTTGCGAATGTTCTTTTTCAAAAGTTTATCTTCCTTTCAAGCCTTTTAAATTTATTTTTGGTAAACGCTGGGGTCTAAAATACCGACGAAGGGTAAGTTTCTGTATTTTTCATCGTAATCAAGGCCGTAGCCCACAACAAACTCGTCGGGTACTACCTTGCCTACGTAATCAGCTTTAATATCTGCTCTGCGATTTGCAGGTTTATCAAGTAGAGTACAAATCCTTATACTTGCAGCCTGACGATCCTCAAGCACACCCTTTAAATAAGAAAGTGTAATACCTGAATCAAGAATATCCTCTACAATCAATATATCTCTATCTATAGGACTTACGTCTAAATCCTTTTTAAACTTAACAATACCTGTAGTTTTTGAGCCACTGTAGGAAGAAACTGCCATAAAATCGATTTCGCAATCGCAGGTAATTTCTCTTAGCAGATCGGCCAAGAATACAACAGCGCCCTTAAGCACAGTAACAATCAATAAATTTTTGCCCGCATAATCCTTAGAAATTTGTGCGCCGAGGTTTTGACAAATTTGTTTTAACTCCTCTTCGGATATGAGCACCTCTTTTATTTCCTTTTCGATATCCATATATATCATCCCCTGTTTTTAAACTATTTCAACCTCAATTTTTATTATATTGAGCGTTTGTTTTGTGACCGCACAACGCTCTGCAACACCGATCGAGTAAACCCAGACCACACCCTCATCATCCGCTATAACCGGAAGTGTTTCCCTTGTGTTTTGCGGGATAGAATATTCGGTATATAGCTTTTTTAGAGTTTTTGTACAGTTTCGGCGATTAAGCTTTATTTTATCACCTGTTTGTCTGGTACGCAGTGTAAGATCGCCTACTATTTTATCACAATCAAGCGCATTATTTAAGAACAAATCGTTAACTTTTTGCGAATTTTTAAAGAAGGTATTATTTGTTTGTGAAAATTTTACGTTATACTGCGTTTTTTCCTTAAGAGCGCCCTCTCTTTCGATGCACAGCATATTATCCTTTTTATAGCCGCACATTGTATCGGGCAGACTGATTTTTCCGCCGTATAACGCTACTTCATACAGTTTTTCTATATGAAAATTATCTACACTTTTCAAAATCTTAGCTTCAAAAAAGTTTTTAATTACTCTAAGAGCCACCGCTTTATGAATATTATCAAAACCTTCAAGAGTTAAACAATCGTTAGAAAATCTCTTTGAAAACTCTTGCTTTGATATGGTTTCAAGAAAGTCGTTATCTTCTTTAAGTGATAACACCGCGCGGTTTACGGTATCGCAGAGCGACCCGTTTATCTCTCTTAAAACAGGTATAACCTTGTGACGAATTTTGTTTCTTGTGTAATCGTCACTAAGGTTCGTACTGTCTGTAACATACTCTATTTTTCTCGTTTCGCAATAGCACTCTACCTCTGCTCTGCTACAGAAAATCAAGGGACGAATAAAAATACCCCTTTTTTCCGGTATACCGCAAAGACCCTTAAGTGCTGTGCCTCTGGCTATATTAAAAAGAATAGTTTCTATATTATCGTCGGCTGTATGTGCTGTTGCTACAACACCCTTTGCCACGCTTTTCAAAAATTCATAGCGTTTTTCTCTTGCTGCAAGTTCTAGGCTCATATTGTTTTTATTAGCAAAAGCCACAACGTCAGCACTGCCTACAAAAAGCTCTACGCCCAGTTCCTTGCATTTCAAGGTGACAAACTGCTGGTCGCGGTCGGCTTCCTCTCCCCTAATCATATGATTAAAGTGCGCCGCATAGAGTTTAAAACCTAGTTGTTTCTTTAAATCATTCAGGGCATAAAGCAGAGCCATTGAATCGGCACCGCCCGAAAGCGCCACCGTAATCTCGGTGACAACATCCAGCATTTTATATTGGTTTATAGCCTTTAAAATCTTTTGTTCCATTTTATCTAAAATTATCCACAGCGGTAAAGCGTGTGTACCTTCCGTCCCAATATAGCGGAACCTTACCTATTTCACCGTGACGGTTTTTAGCAACAATACACTCTGACTCATTAGGATTAGATGCCTCTTCATCCGACGATTTTTCGTTGTCGTAATAGGTTTCTCTGTAAAGGAATAAAACTATATCTGCATCCTGTTCGATAGAACCTGAATCTCTGAGGTCCGCAAGAGCAGGACGGTGGGATTTACCCTTAGTTTCGGTACCACGGGATAGCTGAGCACAGGCGATAACGGGAACCTTTAATTCCTTAGCCATTATTTTAAGGCTTCTAGTGATTTCCGAAATTTCCTGAACACGATTGTCGGTTGCCTTGGCAGAGTGCATAAGGCCTAAATAGTCAATAACCACAAGGTCTACTCTCTTCATTCTGCGAAGCTTAGCCTTCATCTGAGGCACTGTGATATCCGAGCTTTCATCAAAATAAATCTGAGTTTTTGAAAGATTGTCACCCGCTTGGGCTAGTCTTGTCCACTCGTCAGCTGTTAGTTCACCTGTTCTAAGCTTGTCGCTTTGTATTCCCGCTTCGCTGGAAAGCAGACGCTGCGCTAACTGGTCTCGTGTCATTTCAAGTGAGAAAAAGCAAACCGTTTTATTAGCGTCGATCGCAACGTTACGGGCAATATTTAGCGCAAACGAAGTTTTACCCATACCCGGACGCGCACCTAAAATAATAAGGTCGGATTTATTAAGACCTGTTATCATTTTATCGAGTGTTGATATACCGCAAGGAATACCGATATAATCGTCTCTGGTCGATGGGTCGCTGATTTTAGCAAGACGGTCATAGGTTTCGGTCTCAATAACCGATTTGATGTGGGTAAGCCCACTGATATCCCTGCCTTGACGAATTTCGTAAATTCTCTGCTCTGCATCATCAAGAAGCTTTGACGAATCCATTGTGTTTTCGTCGATATTCTTAATAATGCTTTGTGCAGCATTCATTAGCGCTCTTGCATAATAGCGCTCTCTTACAATTGCTACGTATGTAAGGACGTTAGCAGAAGAAGGCACACACTGTACCAGCTGTGAAAGATACGCCTTTCCGCCTGCCTCGTCATACGTTCCGCTTTTCTTTAGTTTTTCGAGCAAGGAAACAAAATCTATGCTTTGACTTAGCTCGTACATAGTGCTTATAGCCTCATAGATTTCCCTGTGTTGAGGAATATAAAAATACTCCGTTTTAATACTTGTAGCGATTTCCGAAATGCATTTAGGGTCAATTATAATAGAGCCCAAAATAGCCTGTTCAGCTTCTACCGAATAGGGCTGTTTTGTGATATCAAAATCATAAAGCGTTTCTTTTTTAGCCATTTTACTCAGTTACCTTTACTGTAATTGTAGCTGTAACACCTGCAAGAAGTTTGATTTCTGCGGTATATTCGCCGAAATTTTTAATGTCTGCTACGCTCATCTTTTTCTTATCTACGGTAATGCCTGTAGATTTAGCTAATACCTCAACGATTTCCTTTGAGGTAACGCTACCGAAAAGCTTACCAGAAGAGCCTGCCTTTGCCTTGATAACCACAGTTTGTCCGTTTAACTTTGCGGCAGTTTCCTTAGCGGCGGCCAGTTCTTCTTTTTTATGATGCTCTGCTGCCTGTTCTCTGCTTTTAAGCTCAGACATGGCGGCAGAGTCTGCCTCTATTGCCAGATTTTTTGGAAAAAGAAAGTTACGGGCGTAACCGTCTGACACGTTGCAGAGCTCACCTTTTTTACCCTTTCCTTTAACGTCGGCTAATAATATAACCTTCATTTATATCTCTCCTTTTGAGTTTCTTTTAAATTAAACTTCCAAAATTACGGGAAGTATCATCGGACTGCGGTGTGTTTTATTATATAAGAATTTTGCAACACCGTCTTTAATTTTAGTTTTTATTCCGCCGAAATCTCTAACGTTTCTTATATAACATTCTTCTAAAATATCGCAAACGAGATTGTTAATACCCATCATAAGCTCTTCCGATTCTTTCACAAATACAAAGCCTCTTGATATTACGTCGGGTCCTGAGAGCACCTCACGCGTTACACCGTCAATAGCTACGGTTACTACGATTATACCGTCCTCGGCTAAATGCTTACGGTCACGAAGCACTATACTTCCAACGTCACCGACACCAAGACCGTCAACAAGCACTCTTCCTGCCTGAACGGTTTCACTTGTTTTGATACCATTTTCGGATATTTCTATAACGTTTCCGTTGCTTGAAATAATTATATTTTTTTCAGGTATTCCCATTGCACTTGCCAGAAGCGAATGTTTATAGAGATGCTTTTGCTCACCGTGAACAGGAATAAAGTATTTAGGTTTTACAAGGCTCATCATAAGCTTTAATTCTTCAGCACATGCGTGTCCTGATACGTGAACGTCATACATTCGCTCGTACACTACGTCGGCACCGCGCTTTATAAGCTCATTTATAACCTTATCAACCAATTTCTCGTTTCCGGGAATTGGTGTTGCGGAAATAATAAACACGTCACCCGGAATTATCTCAAACTGTCTATGCTCACTGAAAGCAATACGGTGTAGTGCTGAAAGCGGCTCACCCTGACTGCCTGTTGTTACAACAACAATCTGATCGTTACGGTAATTTTTAATCTCCTCTATTTCAATCAAAACACCGTCGGGAAGATTTAAATAGCCTAACTCCGAAGCTACAGTCACTACATTTATCATGCTTCTGCCCGAAACGCAAACCTTACGCTTACAGCGTACCGCTTCATCAATAATTTGCTGAATACGGTGAATATTTGAAGAGAAGGTTGCAACTATTATTCTGTGCTTACCCGCCTTTTTAAATAGGGTTGAAAGCGAGTTGCCTACTATATGCTCAGACTGTGTAAAGCCCGGACGCTCGGCATTGGTAGAATCAGAAAGAAGTGCTAAAACTCCCTGTTTGCCAAGCTCGGCAAAACGGGCGAAATCTATAACCTGATCATCAATAGGTGTGGTATCAATCTTAAAGTCACCCGTTTGGACAACCATTCCGCCATCGGTTTTTATAGCAAAACCTACCGCATCGGGAATAGAATGATTTACGTGTATAAATTCCACGGTAAATTTCCCAAGTGTTACGCTCTCGGAAGGATTTACAACGTTAAGCTTTGCTTCTGCTAATAATCGGTGTTCTTTGAGTTTACCCTCGATAAGACCTATTGTAAGTCTTGTAGCGTAAATAGGCAGATTAAAATTGCGAAGCAGATAAGGGATAGCTCCGATATGGTCCTCATGACCGTGGGTTACGAAAAGGCCCTTAATTTTGTCCCTATTTTCAAGCACGTAGGTAAAATCAGGAATAACTATATCGATACCGGGAGTTTCTTCGTCAGGGAAGCTCATACCGCAATCGACTAAAATCATATCGCCATCATACTCGTAAAGAGTAATGTTTTTGCCAATTTCACCAAGACCGCCCAAAGGAATTATTCTGATTGGCTTTTTCGGCTTTTTTTGCGTAGCTTTATTAGTGTTTTTCTTAGGCGCCGTTGATTTAGCCCTCTTAGGTGCTTTGTTTGCTACCTTTCCTTGCTTGTTGTATTTAGCCTTACTGTTTTTACCCTTAGCCGAAAAATTAGTGCTTACCAAGCTTTCTACCGCACTTTTTGCAGCAGATTTTTTGTTTTTTTCGATACCCTTTTTATTCTTTTTTGGGTTTTCATTCATTAAATAACTTTCCTCCGTTATAACCATACCAATTACAGCACGAGCTGAATTTGGCTCGTGCTTGTTGTACGGTATTTTTAATTTTATGTATACGAATTTTTCCGTCACACCCTGGAAAAATTAAAATTTCAAATGTAAAAAATATAAAACTATATATTATTACTAATATATATTAACCGCTAAGTGTTTTAATGTCAAGTTAAAATTATCACCGGAAATTATTATTGGTAATCTTTTTGAAAATAATCAAAGTTCAAAAAGAAAAACGGCTTGATGCATTTGCCCAAACCGTTTTGTCTACTATTTTGTTCCTGTTGAACCAAAACCTCCCGAAGCACGTTTTGTATCCTCAAGTGTTTCGGCCTCAGTAAATTCTGCCCTTAAATACGGCATAATGACCAGCTGAGCTACACGCTCGTTATCCTCTACTTTTTGTATTATATCCGAGTGATTGTGAAGCGCAACCATTATCTCGCCCCTGTAATCGCTATCGATAACGCCAACCTTATTTGCGGGTGCTAACCCCCTCTTTGTAGCAATTCCACTTCTGGCAAATACAAACCCCGCAAACCCTTCGGGAATTTCCATAGCAATACCCGTATGAACAAGCGTGGTTTCATTAGGATTTAGTTCTATTTCCTGACCCGGTAAGGCATATAAATCCGCACCTGCGGAAAATTCCGTGCCATAGCTTGGAACGGTTGCTTTTTCATCTAATTTTATAAATTTTATCTCTTGAGTTATCATTTTTATCCTCCTTTTATCTCCCAAAAATACCGTCTGTTTGACGGCGGAAAATCATCACACAAGCCGTATTCGGGATCGTAGAAAAATCCTTTGAAATATAGTGACCAATGCCAACAGTGCGGTGTTTCAAGGCTAAGCATTGCAATAGGTGGAAGTTCACCTTTTTCTTTAACTTCTTTTCGCTCATTATCGAAAGAAACACCCAAGTATTCAAGTGCGTTTTTCATATCCTTTAGGGTAGTTTCCCTATCGGTTTTAACAATTTTTACAATCTCCTCAACCGAGTTGCCCGACAGCATAGCGAGCACAGCCTGACCGCATTGAAGCGGCGTTGGTTCAAAAATATGTATAGGCTTTGAAACTAACGGCATATACTCACCCCTTGTTTTTATATTTTATCACAATTTAAAACGCTTGTCAAACCACTTGACAAGCGCTTTAAAACTATAGGCATATTAAAAAAGCTTTTGCGGCTATGTAGCATTTTTCGTTTTTTCGGCGACAGGTGCGTCGAAAAAACACAAATTAAGCGAAAATCCGCAATTTGGCGGATTTTCAAGAGTGCAGGGGTGGTATTGGCGGGGATAGAGTGCAGTCAAAAAATCTTTATTTTTTGCGAACGGCATCCCCGTCCAAGAGGGTTGCGCCGCAACCCTCAAACGCTTGTCAAACTACTTGACAAGCGTTCCTCCGTCGGTTTTTAAAACTATAAAAATTTGTTCATTTTGAAGCGTTTTTACGTTAACGTATGCTAATATTTCCTCATCCTTTTGACCTTTACAGCCAAACTCATAGCAACGCATTTCTCCACCGCCGTCGGTAGGAATAAGCACTATGGAAACACTTTTAACGTCCAGCATAGCATTAAGACTTCGCTGTGCCTCCTCAGGTGTGTATTTCGCCGTTTCAAACGCCCTTATTGTGTGGTTGGTAAGATACCCTGACGATTCAAAAAATACGATACTGCCGCTATCCAGTGATACTCCCACCTTAATCAAGTCGGTGTAGCAGATGGTCTCTCCGTCAAGATAAGCAAAGTTTATTACGCAGACGTTATCTTTTGTAAAATAGTAGGTGTCCTGCATTTTGTCAAAGCCGTTGTGATTCAAAAAGGTTTTTGCCTTTGCTATTGCCTGATTTGTTGTAAGCTTTGCGGTAGTGCCATCGATATTTTTCCTCATAAAAACAACGTAGCCGCCGTTTTTACTAACCGAAATATTTGTATACTCGCTACCAAAGTTATAGCTTGGTATCTTGCCCTCGCTATTACCGGTACTTTTCAGGGTTTTGTCGGAGGAAAATTCCATCGCGATATTTAACGCTTTATTCTGGCTTATCTCCTCTGCGTTTGAGGTCATAAGAGGTTGTTTGGTCAAAATATGGTCTGAATAGGGACCATCGTATATAAGCGTTGGATAATCGGTAAGATTTTGCTCTAACTCATTTAGTGAGTTAGCAAGAGATGCGTCCGAAATGCTCTCTATTTTACTGTCAAGCACACTTTGCCAATAGCTTCCGTTGTTAAATTGCAAATGACTGTCTGCTACGGCACTTGAAACCGTTTGTGCCGTCTGAGAGAGCATATTAAGATTTCTTTTTTGTTCCTCTGAAAAAGCCTTGTTGGTTATATAGCTTTTAGATACAGACAGTGCATAATTTCCTACCTGAGATAAAAATCGGTTAATTGTATTTAGTGTTTCCTCGCCTGCTGGAAGCTTTGAAAGAGCCTCCTTTGCAAGTTCTGACTCGCTGTAAAGCTCGGCTGAAAGTGAGCTTAACTGCGGAGTGCCCGTAATATATATTGCCTTTTCTAAAATGAGAGATATATTATTAAGCCTTGAATTCAGTTCACTTAAAGAGTAAGAATACTCGTTTTGAAGTTCCAGCTTATATTTCTTTGTGGTTTCTTTTTCCTTTATAAGAAAGCCTGTTAGCGCGATAATTACCGCAAAGCATAAGGCTATCGCTTTTACCGCCGTCCTTTTTTTCATAAAAACACCGCCCTTACTTGAATTATTTCCTTAATTTTTTAATTTATAATTACCTATTTAAATTTTGGTTGCTTTTTTAAAAACTTTATGTTACAATATACGAGTTAAAGGCTGTGACGAAGACAGTAGCAGTTTTAAAATTACCTAAAAGCGAGCCGATTACGGTGTGAGTTCGGCAGGTATAAAGCTGTGAATATCACTTCTGAGCTGCACCCTGAAAGCCTTCTGGCAATTAAGGTCTGCCGGTTTTTCACCGTTATAGGAAATGAGGATGTTTGTCTTTATAATAGGTGGTATAACAGAAATTTATTTTCCTGTCCTATTATGGACGGGATTTTTTATATTTGAGAGGAAGTTGTAAGATGTACGACAGTATTTCACCAAATGTAAACTTTGTTGAACAGGAAAAGAAAATCAAAGAATTTTGGGATGAGAACAAAATCTTTGAAAAAAGTATCGAAGAAAAGGCTAAGGGTGAGCCATACGTATTTTACGATGGTCCTCCTACCGCTAACGGCAAGCCGCATATCGGTCACGTACTAACTCGTGTTATCAAGGATATGATTCCGCGTTACCGCACAATGAAGGGCTGTATGGTGCCTAGAAAAGCAGGTTGGGATACCCACGGATTACCGGTTGAGCTTGAGGTTGAAAAGCTTTTAGGTCTTGACGGCAAAGAGCAGATTGAAGAATACGGTCTTGAGCCCTTTATCGCTCACTGTAAGGAAAGTGTTTGGAAATACAAGGGTATGTGGGAAGATTTTTCTAAAACCGTTGGTTTCTGGGCTGATATGGATGACCCGTACGTTACCTATGACAATAACTTTATCGAGTCTGAATGGTGGGCACTAAAGCAAATTTTTGAAAAAGGTCTTCTTTACAAGGGCTTTAAGATTGTTCCTTATTGTCCACGTTGCGGAACTCCGCTTTCTTCTCACGAGGTAGCACAGGGATATAAGAACGTTAAGGAA
>JAZLAD010000006.1:0-2314 GCA_045613005.1 Acutalibacteraceae bacterium
ACCGAGCAAAAGATGGCGCCTTGGAATAAGTACGGCAAAGATATAAACCGAATTAGTATTGATATCAGAATAACTAAAATCGGCAGTCTTGCGTTTTACGATTGCTCTGCAGTACGCACTATAGAGCTTTCCAAAAACGTAAAAATTATCGGTGAAATGGCTTTTGCAGGTTGCTCTAACTTAGAAAAGATAACCTTTCCGGGTATTGAGAAAATAGGTAAATATGCCTTTTCGCGTTGCTTTGAACTTCGTAACGTTGTTTTTCCATCTACCTTGAAGGAAATAGGGGATAATGCCTTTTATAGATGCGAATCTTTAGTTTCTATAGTTATTCCGTCTTCGGTGCAGAAGTTGGGTAGCTCGGTTTTTGCTTATTGTTCTTCGCTATTATCGGTAGTGATAGAAGCGCCAGTTAAAGAGCTTCCTGAATGGACCTTTTACGGTTGCACAAGTTTAGTAGACGTTACCTTACCTAAGGAAACCGTTTCGGTAGGTGATAACGCCCTTACCGATTGCGATAATCTTTTAAATATTTATCATAGCGGCACCGATAAGGAGTCTGAAGCTTTCTTAGAAAGCGTAAAGGAATCAGAACCTGATTTTGAGTACGGTGTAGTAAAGCCTGCCGATGAAAATACTGAACCTACAACCTCACTTGAATACGAAAAGGACGGCGACGTAGGCTACAGAACCGAAACCGAGGTAATCACAGGTAAGGACGTCGATATACAAATTAATACCACCACTACCCACGAGGCGAAAAGTGAAGTTGATTTTGGTACCGAGATAGAGGACGCAAAAATAGAAATCAACGCCAACCTAAAGGGTGAAGACGGTTGGGAAACTTTAATTGAGAAAATTGAGGACCAATTTTTAGAGCAGGGCGCTCTTGAAATGCAAATTGGAAACAACGTAAAGGTTCCGATAACTGTGGATATTTCGCTAGTTAACGATTCCTATATTTACGGCAAGGACCTCGAAACTCTTGCGGGTAAGGATATAGTTTTAAAGGTAACAACCCCAAACGGCAGCCGTTGGAGTATAGATTGTTCCATGTTAAGAAACTATACCTTTAAGAAAAAGTATAATTTGGAGTATGAAATTAGTCTTTACGAGGACGTTAGCAAAGCACACCAAAAGGTTTTTGGCGTAGTTACGTCTTATTGGCTAACCTTTAAAGATAAAATTGATTTCCCAATAACAGTCGAGCCTTACGTCGACCTTACAGCTGCAAGATTTACGGCTACGCTTTACGAAAAAGCAGGTGTAAGCAAGCTTAACCTTATCCAAAGCGTAAGAATCGCTGATGACGGTATTGCTTATTACAAAATGGCAAACATCAATAAGGGCAAGCGCTACATAATCGCCCTTAACGTTGCCACAATATTGCCTGAGGACGTTATACTTCCCGATTCAAACGACGATTGGCTCGAAAACTACGTTCCAATTACCGAACAGTATAAGATTACTGACGTCCGCGGCTTTATGGGACTTACAATGAAGCAGTTTACAAACATATTGATTTTTGGAGTAATCGGCTTAGCTTTTGTTGTATTTATAGTTATGTTAACACTTAACTTTATGGCAAAGAAAAAAGCCCTCGAACAACTTAAAAATAAGAAATAGCAGATGCAAAAGCATCTGCTTTTTTCTTTACATATAAAATTTTTGTGGTATAATATATTATGTATGATTATATTTTGTGGGGTGAGGGAATGGATAAGTTTATTTTACACTCAAAGTATAAGCCGACAGGTGATCAGCCGCAGGCTATTGATAAGTTAGTTGAAGGCTTAAACCGTGGCGATAGGGAACAGGTGCTCTTGGGTGTTACAGGTAGTGGTAAAACCTTCACAATGGCAAACATTATCGAGCGTGTAAACAGACCTACCCTCGTTCTCGCTCATAATAAAACCCTCGCCGCACAGCTATGCAGTGAGTTTAAAGAATTCTTCCCTGAAAATGCGGTTGAGTATTTTGTATCCTAACACAAGATTTTCACTAAAAACCGTGACAAAACGCCGTTTTTAGAGGCTTTTTAATACAGGATAACACGTAATAACACTATATAAACCAAATAACTTTGTGACCTAATTCGTGTAATGCGAAAAGATATTAGTTTTTAATATTAAATACTTTGAATTTAAAGGTGGTTCAAGATGAGGAAATCAAACTCTAAAATCACATTGATAAATATCATAATTACAGTTTTAATGTTTTGCTTGGGAACTTATAGGTGCTTTACATATCCCATTGAAGCATTATTATCCGGAAGATGTTCTTTAGAGTATGTTGAAAATTATTTTCCAAACGA
>JAZLAD010000007.1:0-2430 GCA_045613005.1 Acutalibacteraceae bacterium
TGACGTTACTGGTATCATCAACCTTCCTGCAGACGTTGAAATGTGCCGTCCTGGCGATAACATCAACATGAACGTTGAGCTTATCCAGCCTATCGCTTGCGAAAAGGGTCTTCGTTTCGCTATCCGTGAGGGTGGCCGTACTGTAGGTTCCGGCGTTGTTGCTGAGATCCTTGGCTAATTAAGATTTTTCGTTAAAAGTAATTTTGACGTATAGACCTTAAGGTCATTTATGCCCAACATTTCTCTTGATATTATTATCGGGTAGAAATGTTGGGCATTTATAATAAATGCTCAATTTCTGCAAAAACCTCAAAATTTGACTATAATTATTTACATATTTTGGTGTTTTTTCAGAAATTGAACCAGACTTCAAAAAGGAGATTTCTTATGGAGAATAAAAATATAAGAAAATTCAATACCGAAAAAATGGTAGGAATTGCAATATTTGCAGCCCTTGCCTTCGTAGTTTCTTTAGTTGTCAGATTCCCGGTGCAGTTCCTTACCTTCGATGCAAAGGACGCAGTAATTACTATTGCCGCCTTCGTTTACGGACCCGTTTCCGCGGTGATTATTTCATTTCTTGCAGCCCTCATTGAGATGATCACAATCAGCACCACAGGTTGGTACGGCTTTCTTATGAACTTCGCATCCAGCGCAGCTTTCTCCCTCACAGCATCCCTTATTTACAAGAAAAAGCGCAATCTTAACGGCGCTATTATCTCCCTATATTCCGCTATCGGAGCAACAGTTGGTGTGATGCTTCTTCTTAACCTCTGGGTAACGCCCCTCTATCTTCAGTACGTAGGCGCGCCCATCACCAGCGCAGATATGGTGGCAATGCTACCCACTCTCCTGCTTCCATTCAACTTTGCAAAGGCTCTTATGAACAGCGCAATAGTAATGCTTATTTATAAGCCCATGGTTATGGCGCTGAAGCGACTTGGCCTCGTTAAAACTCAGGGTGGTGCAGCGGCTATGACATTTAACCGTACCACGAAAATCATCCTTTCCCTCGGTGCAGTGGGCCTCGTGATTTCCATTGTAATTTTCCTCATCTTGATACTTTAATCGGCAAAATCAAGTATGCATAAAGCAGAAAACTCCCTGTATCGCAGCAGGGAGTTTTTTGTTTTTACACATTCGGTATGAAATAATTAACACTTGTTAGTTAAAGTTGTTTTAAAGTAAATAAAGTGTAAACTTGTGCCGATTTAGGTCTAAAAATGTTGACATACAGGCCTTTTTATGCTATAATCCCCCTTGTATGACTGTAAAAGCACGACAAAAACGGCAAAATTCGCAATTACAAACTGCATTTTTGCGCAATAACGGAGGAATTATGAAAACCTATCATATTTTATATAATAATGCGGCAGGCGGCCACGAAACAGGAACAAATGCTTGCGTTTCAGAGGTAGAGAAGCTTGGCGGCAAAATCAAGATGGTGAATCTCGAGAACTTTGAGGGACATCGTGAGCTTGTTGAAGCGCTCACCTCTGATGACGTTATCGTTATCTGCGGCGGCGACGGCACCCTCAATCACTACATAAACGGCCTTCGCGGCGTGACTTACGAAAATCAAGTGCTTTACTATCCCGGCGGTAGTGGCAATGATTTCTACCACTGTGTATCAAATAAGTATCCTGCAGAGCTTATTGACATTACCGAGCTTGTAAAAAATCTTCCCACCGCAATTATCAAGGGCAAGGAATATAGCTTCATAAACGGCATCGGCTACGGCATCGACGGCTATTGCTGCGAGGTTGCAGATAAGCAGAGAGAAAAAGGAAAAACAGAAATAAATTACACCGCCATCGCAATTCTCGGCGTGTTGTTCTTCTATAAACCCTGCGGTGTAACAGTTACCGTGGACGGTGTTGAGCACCGCTTCGAGCACGCTTGGCTGGCCCCTATGATGAACGGCAGATACTTCGGCGGAGGCATGATGCCCACCCCCGAGCAGAAAAGAAACAGCGGCGAGCTTTCTGTTATGATCTTTCATGATGCAGGTAAGCTCCGTCTTCTCAGCATTTTTCCATCCCTTTTTAAGGGTGAGCACGTAAAGCATACAAAGTACACCACCGTACTTAAGGGTAAGACCATCACCGTAAAATATGATGTTCCGAAGTCCCTGCAGGTTGACGGTGAAACCATCGTTGACGTTCCCGAATGTACTGTAAAAGCATTTTCTGAAAGAAAAATAAACGTTTGATTTTTTAGAAAAAGCACTAAAAATGTAAACTAGAACTTACATATAAATAAAAAAGCCTTCCAAACGGAAGGCTTTTACTTTTTCTTATAAAATATTAAGTTAGTTTAATCCCGCGGTTAACTTGATAAGTAAGTCATTGTCATCGGGCTGGACCTTTGCCTCGTGGGCAGCTTTGTTTCTCACCACCTGACCGCAGCGATCACATCTGTGGATAATGA
>JAZLAD010000008.1:0-4465 GCA_045613005.1 Acutalibacteraceae bacterium
AATTTTCTAACAGCCGCTAATGATTCACCGGTGCTTATAACGTCATCTATAATTAAAACACGCTTGCCCTTTATGATATTAACCTCTGTTTCGCCAAGATATAAATGCTGTTCGTGCTGCGTTGTAATTGACGTAACTGCAACATCAAGAGGGTTTCTCATGTAAACCTTAACGCCTTTACGAGCTATTACGTATGGCTTGTCTGACTGTCTAGCCATTTCGTAAGCAATAGGTATAGATTTAGCTTCGGGTGTCAAGATAACGTCAAATTCAGGCACTTTCTTAAGTAATTCGGCGCATCCTGCGATAGTTAACTCAACGTCGCCAAATATTATGAAAGCGGCAATATCAAGTTTGTCGCTGACACTGAATTTTTCAAGGTTTCTTTCAAGACCTGCTATTTTCATAGAATAATATTCAGACATAAATTACACCTCATTGTTATTTAAAATCAGCCTGGAGGCCAAGCGAGATTTCTGCGTGCCAAAAGATGAAAATGAATATGAAAAACTGTTTGACCGCCATCCTCGCCGCAATTATTAACCACTCTATAGCCGTTTTCAAGATTTTCTTGTTTAGCAATTTTTGCAATAGCTTCAAACACTTTAGCAATTAAATGACTGTTTTCAGAATTAATAGCATTTGCACAGCAAATATGCTCTTTTGGAATCACAACAGCGTGAAAAGGCGCTTTAGGGTCTATATCAGTAAAAGCATAAACGAATTCATCTTCATAAATTTTTGTGCTGGGTATCTCCCCTGCCACAATTTTACAAAACAAGCAATCAGACATAATATTAACCTCCGATTTGTGCTTTTACAAATTCAATGGTACTAGATAATGCTTCGTCAATCTTAGAAGCATCTTTACCGCCTGCCATAGCGCTGTCAGGCTTACCACCGCCGTTACCGCCTGCAAGCTTTGCAACCTCACGTACTAAATTGCCTGCGTGAGCGCCGAGAGTAATAGTTTTCTTACCACAAGCAGCAGTAAAGGTAATTTTTTCGCCGTTAAGAGCGGCTAACATAATTACAACGTCATCGTTGTTTGCTTTAATGGTATCGGTCATTTTTCTAAGCTCGTTAGCATCAGTACCGTCAAGACGTGCAACTGCAACCCTAACATCGCCGAGTTTAACAGCCTGTTTTAAGATATCGTCGGTTTTAGAGCCTGCAAGTTTACTCTCAGCCTTTTCAAGAGCCTGTTTGGTCTCTTTAAGCTCGTTCATAACTGCTTCGGATCGCTTTGCAATGTCAAGAACGTTCTGTGCCTTAAGATTTGCGGCAGTTTTGCTCATTAAATCATTATTTTTATAGATAACGTTCATAACGCCAAGACCTGTTACAGCTTCAATTCTGCGAACACCGGCAGCAACACTTGATTCTGAGAGTATATGGAAAAGACCTATTTTAGCAGTATTGTCAACGTGAGTACCACCGCACAATTCAACCGAAACATCATCAGCTGCAACTACACGTACAACATCACCGTATTTTTCACCAAACAGTGCCATAGCACCAAGTTTTTTAGCTTCAGCAATAGGCATTTCTACGTTTTTAACGGTAACACCTCTTAAAATTGCATTATTAACAGCAGCCTCAACCTGTGAGAGTTCATCAGCTGTCAGTGCCGAAAAATGTGTGAAGTCAAAACGAACTGAATTTTCATTTACAAGCTGACCTGCCTGTTCAACGTGTGTGCCAAGTACTGCGCGAAGACTTGCTTGTAAAAGGTGTGCAGCGGTATGGTTGCGGCGGATTTGGTCGCGGCGGATTTCATTAATAGAAACCGTAACCTTATCACCAACCGAAACAAAACCCTGTTTTATAACGGCGTTATGGGTAAAAATACCGTCAACAGTCTTCTTAGTATCGGTTACGGCAAGTAAACTGTTGCCATTTTTAATAACACCTGTATCGCCTACCTGACCACCACTTTCAGCATAGCAAACAGTTTGATCAAGAACTATAATAACGCTTGAACCTTCAGAAGCGTTAGCAACGTGCTCACCGTCGTTTACAATATCAAGCACAGTAGCTTCACAGATATTATCTGTGTAGCCTAAGAATTTAGTTGCAGCGATATTTTCAAAAGCAATACCGTCACTCTTCCAGCTCTCGCCGTCGGAAGCTTTACGGGCATTTCTTGCCTTCTCGCGTTGCTCATTCATACACTCTTTGAATTTTTCTTCATCAAGTGTCATACCTTTTTCAGCCAAAATATCTTTAGTTAAATCTACAGGAAAACCGTATGTATCGTAAAGTTTAAAAGCATCCTCGCCTGATAACATACCACCGTTTTTAGTAAGATCAGCAAGCATAGTGAGACCTTGGTCAATAGTCTTATTGAAGCTGGCCTCTTCATTGGTGATAACCTTGAAAATTAAATCTTTTTTCTCAATTAATTCAGGATAACCCGACTTGTTTTCGTTAATAACAACGTCGCAAAGCTCTTTAAAGAAAGGACGGTTAATACCAATAAGTTTTCCGTGACGAACTGCTCTTCTGATAATACGGCGAAGCACGTAGCCTCTACCCTCGTTTGAAGGAATAATACCGTCGCTAATCATGAATGTTGAAGCTCTTGCATGGTCGGTTATAGCACGGATAGATATATCGGTGTTTTTATCTTTGCCATATTCCTTACCGGAAATTTCGCAAACCTTGTTTAAAATGTTACGTACGGTACCAACCTCGAACATATTGTCAACACCCTGAATAACACAGGCAAGACGTTCAAGGCCCATGCCGGTATCTATATTCTTATGCTCAAGCTCGGTATAGGTACCGTCACCCATATTGTTAAACTGTGTGAACACGTTGTTCCAGATTTCCATATATCTGTCACAGTCGCAACCGGGCTTACAGTCGGGAGATCCGCAACCGTATTTCTCGCCACGGTCAAAATAAATCTCGCTACAAGGACCGCAAGGACCTGTGCCGTGCTCCCAGAAGTTATCAGCTTTTCCAAGCTTTACAATATGCTCTTCTGGAACTCCGATTACGTCGCGCCAAATAGCATACGCCTCGTCGTCCTCTTCGTAAACCGATGGCCAAAGTAAATTTTCAGGAATTTCCAGTGTTTTTGTTAAAAACTCCCAAGCCCACGGAATAGCTTCGTTTTTAAAGTAATCGCCAAAAGAAAAATTGCCAAGCATTTCAAAATATGTACCGTGACGCGCTGTGAAACCAACACGCTCAAGGTCGGGCGTGCGGATACATTTCTGACAGGTAGTAACACGGTTTCTGGGAGGAGTTACCTCGCCAGTAAAATACTTTTTCATTGGCGCCATACCTGAATTTATCAAAAGTAACGACTTATCGTTGTTCGGCACTAAGGAAAAACTGTTTAACCTTAAATGACCTTTAGACTCGAAAAAAGAAAGATATTTTTCTCTAAGATCGTTAAGAGAGGTCCATTGCATAATTTCAACATCCTTAATATATATTATCTAAAATATTATATATCTTTTCATTTGCTTTGTCAACGGATAAAAAGTGCTGTTTTTAAATTAATTTCTAATTCGGTCTATAACATTTTTTTCAAGGCGGGATACTTGTGCTTGTGAAATTCCAATTTCTTTTGAAACCTCCATTTGTGTTTTACCTTGCATAAATCTAAGTGTCAATATGGTTTTCTCCCGCTCACTCAGTTTTTTAATTGAGTCTTTTAAAAATATTTCGTCGAGCCAGTTTTTATCGTCGTTATTATCACCTAACTGATCAAGTAAAAAAACGGTATCACCGCTATCTGAATATACCGGGTCATAGAGTGAAACAGGCTCTACTATGCTTTCAAGTGCTATAACTACTTCTGCTCTGCTCATACCGATTTCAGCAGCAATTTCTGAAATAGTAGGTTCTCTTTGTTCTTCTGACATGATTTTTTCTTTTGCTTGCATAGCCTTATATGCTGTATCCTTTATGGAGCGGCTAACGCGTACTGAGTTATTATCACGCAGAAACCGTCTTATTTCCCCGATAATCATCGGAACAGCATAGGTTGAAAAACGTACTCCCTGCGTAATATCGAAGTTGTCAATAGACTTAATAAGCCCTATACAACCCACTTGAAATAAATCGTCAGGGTTTTCACCTCTGCCTTGAAATCGCTGTACAACGCTTAAAACAAGCCGCAAATTACCGTTTATCAGCTTTTCACGGGCATACTTATCCCCTTCTTTAATTTTTTTTAAAAGTTCTTCTTTTTCCTTTTCTTTTAAAAGGGGTAATTTTGATGTATCAACTCCGCAAACATTAACCTTGCTGTTAAACATAAGCCACCTCCGAAAATACTATTTAAATTATT
The DNA here is from genome assembly GCA_045613005.1 of Acutalibacteraceae bacterium. Classification (GTDB taxonomy): domain Bacteria; phylum Bacillota; class Clostridia; order Oscillospirales; family Acutalibacteraceae; genus UBA737. Next base: position 4,310 of record JAZLAD010000008.1, read on the forward strand.
CCCGAAAGTTTTAACGTATAATCTTAAAAAATATTTTTCTTGTCGACAAAAAAGGCTTGATTTTTGAAAATTTATCGTTATACTATTGAAAATTCAAAAAGGGTTTGTTATAATAACAAAAAAGAATATTGGGCTATACGATAAATGCAGGAGATG
>JAZLAD010000009.1:0-1731 GCA_045613005.1 Acutalibacteraceae bacterium
AAGGCCTAAATCAACCGACATTATTATCATTGCTTTTGCTCCTTAATATTACCGACAATCTGCTGTGATTTGACAAAAGATCATCGGTTAAGTGTGAGAAATCGGAATAGTATACTAAGGTAGGCTTTAATTCATCATCAAACCTTATTAGCGATACCGCGGTATTATCATCCCAAACAACACTTGATAGCTTATTTATATCGTTATATATAAGTCTGCACAAAAGGCAACGAAGCACACCGCCGTGTGAAGCCGCTGCAACGGATTTACCCTTGTTCGTTTTTGCAAGATTTAAAACCGTTTGCCATATACGCTCGTAAGCATCGCGCATTGTTTCGCCGTTTTCGGGCGCAAAATCTTCAGGATGATTATACCATATATCACCAAGCTCGGTACCCTCAGCAAAAATCTCTGAAAAGGGTTTAGCCTCAAGTACTCCGCAATCAACCTCGGCAAGACCGTCGTTTTTTACAACCGTAATCCCCTTTTTATCTGCCACGGCACAAGCGGTCTTATATGCTCTAATAAGAGGACTTGAATATACTGCATCAAGCTTTATACCTTCAAATCTTTTGCTTAAAGCCTCCAGTTGCTTTTTGCCAAGCTCTGTAATATCAGCATCGGTTACACCCTGCAACTGTCTTAAAACGTTTCCCTGAGCCTCACAGTGACGTATAAGGTAAATATCGGTCATGCTTTAAAAAACTCCTAAACTTAAAATATGGGGCCGTAGCACACGTTTATTCCGCCGTTTTTGCGCTCAAAGTGTTCTGATAGGTTTAAAATTTCATAGTTTTCAGATTTTAACCTATCAATTAACAGTGCTACACCCTGTATTATATCCTCGGTACTTGGATGTATTAAAAAAATATCTCCGTCCCTTATACCGTAGGTAGAGCTAAAGGCCTTGTCACAACGCTCTTTTGGTGTTGCATCACTTTTAATGCTGTCGTCAAAACTGTAATGCGACCAATTTACAATTTTAAAGCCATTCTCATTTGCGGCATGGGCTATATCCTCGCTTATATGTCCACCCGGACAGCGAACATATTTTATCTTATGATTACAGCCTATACTGTCAAGAAGTGGCTGTGCCATAGCAAAATCGGAGTAAACTTCTTGTGCTTTGCTAAACGCGGTAATATTATGCTCCATAGAATGCCAAGCAATGTCGTGCCCCTCACTAGCGGCACGACATACAAGGTCAGGATGATTTTTAATTTTATTACCAATCATAAAGAAGGTCGCCCGTACACCCTTGCTTTTAAGCATATCAAGAAGCTTACTTGTAGTATCGTACGGAGTATCATCAAAAGTAAGTGTGATAACCTTTTTATTTATCATAATAATTTTATTGACGGATTGGTGAATCGTAAACAGCACCTGCTGTACCACCTTTTTTACGCTGGAGAAGATAGGTCATAGTAACAGGCTCATAACCGTCGGTCTTTAATTTGTCGATAAGCAGACCTATACCATCAGTTATTTCGGTATAGCCTTCATACGGATGTATTAAGAAAATTTCACCGTTTCTTACTGTTTTGCTGTACGGAGCTTCATATACACCCTGCATTCTCTCTGCGGCAGGTATAGACTCTTTTTTATCCTTAAAGCCGTAGTTAGTCCAGTTAATAATTCGCCAATCACGTGCTGCCGCTTCAGCTTTAAGAGCGTCGGTAACAACGCCGCCTACAGGTCTGAAAAGTGTAATCTTGTAACCAGGATAAATTT
>JAZLAD010000010.1:0-5977 GCA_045613005.1 Acutalibacteraceae bacterium
AGCAGCAACCGCCGAAAAGTTTATCGATATTAAGGGTATGCTCGTCCTCATTTTTAATAAAATCAAGCTTCTTAAAAAGTTCTGTGGGTGCTGTACTTGCATATCTTGCATCCATAGCGCTTCGCTCTGCCGCTACGTGCAGTGCGCTTCTGAGTACACCATCCGCCAACATTATGTCGTTTTGAGGTTCAAGTTTTAATATACAGATACTTTTTTCATCAAGATAATAAAGGCAAAAGCCCAGTTCTTCATCTTGACATTTTGCAGTAACAAAGCCTGATTTTTCGGTATATTCAAAGCCGTTTTCTTCAAATCGCTGTTTAATTTTTTCTTTATCCTTAGAGGCAAGAACGGTTATCATCAGTCTTCCCCCTTAGGCTTGGTAGAAACGTTTTGAAGTCGCTGAAGCTCTCGCTCGTTAAGCTCTCTCCAATCGCCCTGCTTTAACATTCCAAGCTTTACACCTGCAATTTCGGTGCGTTTGAGTCTTAAAACCTCCAGCTTGACAGCTTCGCACATTCTTCTTATCTGGCGGTTTATTCCCTCGTGAATTATAAAGCACAAAACGGTTCTGTCCTCTTTACGCTCCATAACAAAAACGTCGCAGGGCTGTGTTACTTTATCGTCAAGCTTAATACCCGAAGCCATCTTATCTATCTGCTCGTCGGTAACGGCACCTTTAACCGTTACTCTATAGGTTTTATTCACCTGTGCAGATGGGTGTGTAAGGGCATTAGCGAGCTCACCGTCGTTGGTCATAATAAGAAGACCCTCGGAATTACGGTCAAGTCTGCCTACAGGATATACCTTTGTGCCTACGTTTTTAACAAGGTCACTGACACACTTGCGGTCAAGCTCATCCTTCATAGTAGTAACAAAGCCCCTTGGCTTATGTAACATTATATATACCTTTTCGGTAACCGCAACAACGTTTTTACCGTTTACGCTTACCTTATCTCTTTTAGGGTCAACCTTATCTCCTAAGGATGCGATTCTGCCGTTAATTCTAACCCTTCCGTTTTCTATTAACTCCTCAGCCTTTCGGCGAGAAGCAATACCGCATTGTGATAAATGCTTTTGAAGCCTTATTTTGTTATCCTTCATTTTTTCTCCTAAATATTCTCAAGCATAAACTTTAAAAGTTCAAATATTTTGCTTATTTTATTTTGTTTTGTTTGTTTTATATCAATGGGTGAAGTAATATCTTCCGTCAAAATTAACTCGTCGGATAAATAGTAATAAACCTTACCTATTTTGTCGCCTTTATTTATTGGCGCATACACAAAATCAGGAAGCACCGCCTTAGCATTTAATTTTTCAGTTTCTTTAAGCGAAAAGCTTTTTGAGGAAATTTCAGTTTCTATATAGTACTTATCTCCGTTTTGAACGGGTATTTTAATCTTATTTTGCGAGGGTTTTACATCTACAATCTGCAAAGATGCTAAGCCTAAGTCGAGTAACGCGCGGTGGTCTGCCCAATCGTTAGGGTCGTTAAGCGTTACGGCGATTACGAATTTACCGTCCTTTTTAGAGGCTGATACCAAGCATCTGCCCGATTTTTTAGTAAAACCCGTTTTAACGCCTATTATATCATCATAAGCCTTTAAAAGCTTATTGTGGTTTGTAAGGGTACGTTTATAGGGCGGATTGCCATAGCACAGCGTTGCAGATTCACTGGATGCTGCTTTAGCAAACTCCTCGTTTTGAAGAGCATATTTTGCAATTAGTGCTAACTCGTAAGCGGTTGTATAATGCTCCTTACCGTCAAGCCCTGAGGGTGTTTCAAAATGAGTATCTTTAAGACCTAGTTCTGAAGCCTTGTTGTTCATAAGTTTTACGAACTCGCCTACCGAGCCTGAAATTGCTATAGCCGTTGTATTTGCGGCATCGTTTCCTGACGCCAACATCATACCGTAAAGCAGGTCGTGAAAAGACACGGTATCCCCTATTTGCAATCCCATAGACGAGCCTTCAACCGTAACCATTTCTTTTGTGGTTACTATCGTTTTATTAAGGTCAGCCTTTTCGCAGAGCAACAGCGCCGTCATAATCTTGGTTGTACTAGCCATTGGAAGTCGCTCGTTTGCGTTACGGGAAAAGAGAATTTCTCCCGTATCTCCGTTGATAACGACCGCCGCCTTGGCCGATATGGCATCTGCTTTTACACCAAAATTCAAAACTATTAAAAATGCAAATAAAACTGCTGAAAATTTCTTCACAATTACCACCTGTAAATTTTATGTCAGATGGCTTTTGTTTTATAACCAAAGCGGTTATTTATCCTGATTGGTGTCCTTTTTAAAAATAGATACGATTTTATCTACCAGCTCAGGCGCCATATTTATAGCCTTATCGAGAGAATCCATCTGGTTGTATACAGGCATCATGTGAACGTTATCACCCTTAACAGCGATAAAAGCTATAGGAGTGATTGTAACTCCCGCACCGCCGCCACCGCCAAAAACCTTGGTGGCTGTTTTACTTGGAAAGTCGCTGCCGCCGGTAGCCAGTCCGAACGCTACCTTAGAAACAGGAATTAGTGTTACTGCATCTAAAACTATCGGAGTTCCAACTATTGTATCGGCATCAACCATAGTGCGAAGATGCTCCATTGTAGAATCAATTACATTGCTAACGTTATTCTCGCTCATAATTCTCACAATCCTTAAATTTATTACTGTTATTATTCTGCACTAAAAATCGGCGCAGATTCTTCAATTTCAAGCTGTTCACCGATATCGTTGCTCATTTCGGGTTCTTGCGGTAGCGGTGGAAGTTCACTTAAATCCGAAAGACTAAAACAGCGAAGGAAGTTTTTGGTAGTACCATAAAGCAAAGGTCTTCCCGGAAGCTCTAATCTTCCGCGCTCTTCAATTAATTCTTTTTCAAGAAGCGTTGTTATAACACCCGAACAGTCAACACCCCTCACCTGCTCGATAAAAGCCTTGGTAACAGGCTGATTGTAGGCTATAACTGCCAACACCTCAAGTGCCGCAGAAGAAAGAGGAGATTTACGCTTTATATCAAATGCTTTTTTAATATATTCGGAATAAATTTCATTAGTTGCAAGTTGATAGGTGTTTTCAAGTCGCAAAAGTGTGAGACCGCTGTTTTGATCTTTAAGACGGGAAGATAAGGCATCAGCCGCCTCAACTATCTTTTCGGGTTTAACGTCGAAAACGAGTGCCAAACGCTCTATACTCATCGGCTCACCCGAAGCAAAGAGCACTGCTTCTAAAGCCTTTATACTTTGTTCCTTATTCATTTTTTGTGCTCCTTTATAAGTTTGATTTCGGCATCATTAGAATTTCCGGTTATTTCAATTCTGTTTGCCTTGCAAAGTTCTAAAACTGCTAAAAAGGTAGCTACAAGCTCAGAACGGCTTTTAGCACCGCTATAAAGGTGGCTGAGTTTTCCCTTGCCGCTTTTAATTAGGTTTCTCATAACGTAAACTATCTTTGTAGATACGGCAACTATCTTTTTAGCCACTATTTTAGTAAACGGTGTCACAGAAGGAGGCAGTCTTCTCTGTCCCCTGCCAACTGCAGAAAGATAAGCGGTAAAAAGGCAGTCAGGCGTGTGAATAAGCTCATAGGTTTTGGGTGCTTCATACGGCTCGGGCTTTTTTACAAATCGGTTAAAGCCATTTGTTAGTTTAGATAACTTTTCAGCCTGTTCTCTGCAGGTCTTGTACTCTATAAGCTCACCTGTTAGTTCCTGCTTTAAGCGCTCAACCTCTTCGTGTTGCGGCAATAAGCTTACGGTTTTCATATAGATTAGCCTTGATGCCATTTGAAGAAACTCGCTGGCAACTTCCATTTCCTGCTGCTTGAACTTTTCTATTTGCTCGAGATATTGTTCAATAAGCACAGAAAGCTTGATATCATAAATATTCAGTTTGTTTCGTGCTATTAGCTGCAAAAGCAAATCAAGTGGACCCTCGAAGCTTTCAAGCGTGTAAGACAGCGTAGTCTCCATAAATTTTCCTCACTTAAAAAATAGAAAAGATTAGATTTATAAGGTCTATAAAACCGCCTAGTATGGCGTCGGAAACAAAAGTAATAGGACCGCTTAAAATTCCTGTTAGCATAAGCGCTAAAACAACGTAGAACAAAACTCTTTCGTAACGCATTAGTTTGTAGTAAAGATTGTAGGGCAAAAATGCGGAAAGAAGTCTGGAACCGTCAAGCGGTGGAATAGGTATTAGATTGAAAACAGCAAGTCGAACACTAATCCACGCGATATAAAACAGGAAGTTGTATACTAACATAAAAAATACGTTAGCTTCGCTGATGAAAATAATAACTATCCTTAAAATCAAAAGAGCAACAAAGGAGAGAACTAAGTTTGACACAGGACCCGCAAGGGCGGTAATGGCCATATCTCTTCTGGGATTTTTGAAATATCTTGTGTTTACGCCGACAGGCTTTGCAAAACCTACGCCGCAAAGCAGTATACCTAACGCACCGATATAATCAATGTGGGCAAAAGGATTTAATGTAAGTCTTCCCTGAAATCTCGGTGTCGGGTCGCCAAGCTTTGTGGCAGCGAAACCGTGTGCCCATTCGTGAATGGGAAGAACAAAAAATATTACAACAAAAGAAGAAAGAAGATATATTATAATTTCTTCCAGACTTGTTCTGCCTTGCAACGCGCCTAATAACAAGAAACACCACTCCAAGTTACATATTTAGTATATTATATATCATTGACAAGAAAATTACAAGCAAAACATATCGGTTTAAATATATAAATCCCGACAAATCTGTCGGGATTTTATGTTTAGTTCTCACTTTTTAAAAGCTTGTATTTGAACTCTGCACCGCATTCGAGAGGTTTTTCGAGGGATAATGCATAAAGGTCGGTTGCTCTTTGTTCAAATTGAAACACCCTGTTAGCCTCTTCTCCGAGTTCTTTTATTGCCGAAACCTTGGTTATTACAGATGTGTTTGCAGAAACGTTTTTAAGCACCTCTTCACCATTTTTTGAAAAACCTAAAACCCTTGTATAAGGCGGTTTTTTCATAAAGAATTCATCAGTAAATCCTAGTGCCGCAGACAGAACCAAGCGGCGCACTCTGGCTAGGGTATAACGCTTTGATTTAATCATAGAATAAAGCTCATCAAGGCTTGTAGCAACCCTAACTGAGAAAAACAATTTATTCTCTATTCCCTCGCTGATATCGGGAAGGTTTTTAAAATCTTCTATAGTTTTTTGCCTTAAGATTGCAAGGATTGCAGTTTCAATTCGCTTTATATCCGAAACAAAATCGGGCTCTATAAAGCCCCGAAGTGTTATCGGCATAAAGCGTTCAGCATATCCTAAATCGTTATCCTTTAATTTTCCTCTTATAAAGGAGGATGACACCAAATTATCACTGATTTGTTCACTGTCGTGCATAGCGCCTTTTCTCTTGAGGCAGTTGAATTTTATATTCAAATTTAAAGTTTTTGCCACCATAATATACTCAATGCCGAGATTATCGTTGGGTGAATTTAAAATACCCTCTTCAACACCTAAAGTTATCGCCGCTTTTTCTCGGGCGGTTGCAAAGGTAACGCCGTTTTTAATTTCTTCCTGAACAATTTTTTTAAAATCCTCCGATAATAAAATATCGGCTATTTTTTTAAGCTTTTCAATATCCCCGCACTCACTGCCGAATATAATTTTTTCACACCCTAAAGCGTGAAGCTGTGAAACACCGCCGAGGGCGAAATTTTGCGCGGTTGACATAGACCACAAAACAGGAAGTTCTGTTACAATATCGGCTCCGCAAATAAGGGCTTGTTGCGCACGTTTAATTTTAGGTATTATTGCGGTGTCTCCGCGCTGAACAAAATTACCGCTTATTACTACTGCGACGGTGTTACCGTCTTTTTTCGCAGTATCTATAAGCAGTTTATGACCGCTATGAAGCGGATTAAATTCGGCTATAATACCTACCAAAGCCATTTTGTAATTCTCCTTTTTCAAAAAA
>JAZLAD010000011.1:0-4085 GCA_045613005.1 Acutalibacteraceae bacterium
TTATCTTTGATACTATATTATCATATGGTCGAGTGATTGTCAAGTGTAATCTTTGGATATTTTGAAATTTTTTTCAAAAATTCTCCCACCCACCAAAAAGGTGAGCAAAAACAAAAAAGACAGAGGATTCCCTGTCTTTTAATGTTTTTAAACTTATAAACACAGTTTCTTTTTATTTAAACTGAAATAGAGCGTTTACTTATACTCAAAATATTTCTCGGCAGCATCCTGGGATTTTGTTGTAATAACGCTTACGGCTTTTTTGAAACGGATATAGTAAGAGCTGCCTGAACCATAGGTAATTTTTCCGCCGCTTAAAACCTGTTCATAATATTTTGTGTCACCGCTAACAAGCCATCTGCAGTTTAGGTCTTCTATCTTATTTGTCGGTCCCATTATGCATTTGCCGTCCACGTATAGATAATAGTTGTTCACCTTATCAAAATGCGCGGGAGTATCGATAAATTCGCCGTCAACCCAACCGTATTGACCACCGTCATATACGTCGCCGTATACGTGTGTAACGGTATAGCCGTCATACTCGTAAGTGTCGGTTGTTCTTTCACCTTTCATTGTTGCAATATGATTGTCCGAACCGATATTATGGGATCCGTTAACAGGTTTGGTTTCGCTGGTGGTGTTTAGCACCTTATCCTCGGAAGGATTAAAGTTTGCCACCTCAAATAAATCCGACATCTCGAACAAAAGGAGTGTTGTTTGAGATACGTGTTCAAGCAGAGCTTCGCTATTTTCATAAAAGGTTTTATCATAATTATAGTTGCCTGCCGTAGTAAATCCTTTTATGTAAATATCATATACCTGCATAAATTCTTCTGCTGAGTATTTGTTGATATAAGTTCTTATAAACTCCTCGTCGATTATCCAAGTTCCGTTCCATTCCTTAAAAGGAATGTTACGGCAAAGACCCAGGTTGTAAAGAGTTTCGTTGCGGTAATCATAAAAATCCATTAAATACTTGCTTTTGAAACTTCTTTCTTTTTCTTCTTCCTGAGTGAAAATATTGTGGACAATTTCACAATTTTCCAAAGTAGAGGATGCAACGTCAGGCTTTGAATTAACCTTGTATAAAATTAAATACGTAGCACCAAGCACAAGACATACGCCAACGACGATAATAATGCTCAATAAAGTCTTGTTCATTTTTGTTTTTCCGCTGTTCATAAAACCCCACCTTAAATATTTTGAAAGTATTTATATAAAATTTTGTTTATGCAGACCGTTTACACGTTTTATATAAAAAGTATAACACATTTAATTGAATATAGCAACCATTCCTTTAGGTTGTTAGTGTATAAAAAGGCAGGGTGCTGATATGCACCCTGCCTTCTCATTTGGAATGTTTTAATTAATCAAGTAAGGTTGCGGTTTATGCTTCGCCCCAACTGCCTGAGTTACCCGTGCCGGCTCCGGCATTACCTGCGCCGCCGTTAGTAAGGCCCTGATTAGTATTATTGTTAGAAGTTGTTATAATATCTTCTAAATCAATCTTTGCGATTTCTAAAAAGGCTTTCATATATCTATCCTCCTAACTGTTTTATTATGCGAGAGTACCGCAGTTAAATGTTTTGGTTACGAGCTCTTCACCTTCAAAAGTAGTAACAAAGCCCTTAACAGAAACGTTCTCATTACCTAAAGCTTCTAACTGAGTCTCTGTGAAGTATACGGTGTAGTGCATAATGTACTGATTGCCTTCACCGAAATCTACAGGAGTGAGCTGCTTGGTTTCGGTAGGAAGATCTACAGTCAGGCTCTCCCAAACGGTACCGTTTGCAATAACAAACTTCTTGGTCGTATTGCCAACTGTGAGGTAGAAGCCGCAACCGTCCTTGTTATAATTAAGAGAATCAATACCGATTGTCATTAAGAAGCCGTAGCGTGTTTCGTCGCTGCCTGCAGGCTTAAAGCCCTTAACACAGTAAAGACCTGTTTCGAGGTCATATTCCTTTACTACAGTAAATGCGCCGAAAGCATTGTCTTTAAGTGCGAAGCCTTCTGCAAGGCAAGCATCGTCAATAAGTGTGTCGAATGTGCCACCTGTAACGAAGCCTGTTAATGCTTCAACGTTGTTATTAGCATTTGCATAGCTGCCAATAGCGTTTGCGTTTGCAGAGTTAAATACACCGCCGGTAACGCTAACTACAGGAGTGCCGTAGTTTTCGCTGTTAGAGCTGTTGTCATAATGCTCAACATAGAGAGCATCGCCTGTACCGACAAAGCCGCTACCCTTAGGTTCATAAGCAACAGCATCACCTGTAGCAATGATTTTGCCACCGGAGACAGTAACCTTACCGCCCTTTACTACGATACCGGTAGAACCGGTTAAGGTAACAGTGCCGGAGATATTTAATTCGCCGCCTTGCGGATGGTAAATTGCTGCCTCAAAACCGTAAATAGAACCGCCTGAAATATTTATCTTTGTGTTGTCCTTTGAGCCGTTACCCTGGATACCTACACCGCTACTTGCATCAATAGTACCGCCTGTAATGTTAAGCTCGGTATTGTTCCAAAGCAGAATACCGTTATCACCAAGCAAATAACCTGCGGTGATATTGATTGATGTAGCGCTTGTGCTTGAAACGTAGATAGCGGCAGAGTTGCTGGCAACAGGATCTGCTGCGATATAGCCACCGTTAATATTAACCGTGCAAGCCTCTTCGTCAATTAATAAAGCGTTGTTCTTTGAATAAATTCTTCCGCTTTCCATTGTGAAGGTACCGCCGCAAATGTTTACAGCATTACCTGCAGTACCGATACCTGCTCGGATAATACCGGTCTGCTCAGCAGATGAATCCTTTAAGGTTACGTCGCCGTAGGTCATTAAAGCAATTTTTACCTTTTCTGTACCGTCAATAACAAAACCGTTAAGGTCAAGAGTAATCTTCTTGTCTGCAGTAACCTTTATGGTTTCATCGATTACAACGTCAGCTATAAGCTTAATAGTATCATTTTCCTGTGCAGCCGCGATAGCAGCTTCAACAGTTTCAAAATATTCATCGCCGATTTGTGCAACCTTGCCGTAAAGAAGGTCGGTGTAGAGCACGTCGCCTGTAAGTATGTCGGTGTAAACACCGTCTTGAATCTTAGCAATTCTGATATTGTCGATTGCTACGTCAAGCTGATCGCCTATCTCTATACCTTTACCGTTTTTAATGATAATCTGTAAGAATATGTCGGGTAAGCAAACCTTTGTGTCCGATACAAGTGTAGGATCATTAACAGTGCCGGTGATAGATGTTACATATGTAGTCCAACCGTCAGCAACTGAAATAGCTGTTAATTCAGCTTCGTTATTAACGAGAATGTTAGGAATACCCGGAGAAGCGTTGTGGGGTGTTGTATTTAAACCGGTGGTTGAATCATAGTTAACATACTGGGGACCTCTAAGATGATCCTGTTGGAGTGTAACTCTGATCTTATCAGCATCTGCACCCTTAGCATCGTAAACAAGAGCCAACTCGTCGCCAATTGCAACGTAGTTTGAAGCATTGAATAGTGCAGAACGCATACTGTCTACATAGCCGTTGCTTCTCATAGTGATATACTTGTTATCACCTTCAGTTACTAACTTAAAGCTGTCAGAAGCGTAGGTGCTTGTAAAGTCGGGATAGAGACCTGCGTTTCTACCTGACCAATAAATAAAGCCTTTGGAGAAATCCAGGTTATAGATATCGTCGGCTGGTTTAAGGGCATTTGGCCAGGAAGCTACTGCTGAAGTAAAGCCGTCTTCTTCTGTACCATAGTATGAAGGGATAGTGTTTTCATCTTCCTCGTCGTCGGGATCTGATTCATGATATGTTTCGACGGTGCCGTCAGGATGGGTAACTGTTACAGTAATATTTGTTACTTCCCAAGTCTTTTTGGAACTGTTACCGCAGCTAATCCAGAAGTCAAATTCTTGTGCAGGATCGGTAACGGTGATGGGGCCTAGTGTTACCTTACCTTCTTCGTTATAGAAAACTTCGTTACGGGAAACCAGATCACGCAGCTCATGATCCTCTTCTAGTGATGAGTATATTCTATCCATAACATTTGTGATAGAAGCATCAGCCAGATATGTATCAAGA
>JAZLAD010000012.1:0-7007 GCA_045613005.1 Acutalibacteraceae bacterium
GGAGTTATTTCTTTGTAGTTATCAATCTTCATATTTTCTAGTCCCCCATAAATTGCAAAGTGACAAAATAATCCTTTGTAAACTATTATATACCAAAAGTTATAAAAAACAAGTCAATTTTATTATAATAACTGTCAAAAAGTCGAATTTATTACAATAACAGTCAAAAAGATTAAAGTAAACTTATGTTTGCAACTATATAATTAATTTATAAAGAACTTAACCTGTAAGGAGGCGCTTTATGAAGGCAATTGTAAACGGAAAAATAATATTAAAGGATAGTATTGTAGAAAACAGCGTATTATTATATTCAGATGTAATAGTTGGTTTAGTTTCAAAAAACAATATACCAACGGATGCCGAAATAATAGATGCAAAGGGAGGATATGTATCACCAGGTCTTATTGATATACATATCCACGGATATCTTGGTAAGGACGTTTGTGATGGCGAAGAGGATAGCATCCGCACAATTTCAAAGGGCATTTTGGCTAACGGTGTAACAGGATATCTTCCAACCACTATGACGGTTGATATGAAGGTTATTAAAAAAGCCTTAGAGGTTTTAAGAAAGTTAAAAGAGGAAAGTAAAAGTTGGCAAGGCAGCGCAATCTTAGGTTGCCACGCAGAAGGTCCGTTTATAAGCCTTGCAAAGAAGGGTGCACAAAACCCTGAATACGTGTTAAAGCCCGATGCAGATTTTGTAAAGGAATATGCAGATATTATAAAAATTATTTCTTTAGCACCCGAAGAGGATACGGAAGATTTTGCCGCTATCAGAGAAATCTGTGCTAAAACTGACGTAGTAATTACTATGGGACATACCTCTGCTGATTACGAAACTGCTATGGAAAGCACTAAAAACGGTGTTAAGCACGCAACACATCTATTCAATGCTATGACACCGCTAGCACACAGAGCACCCGGTGTTGTAACAGCAGCACTTAATGCCGACGTTAGCTTTGAACTTATAGTTGACACCTTCCACGTATCTCCGGCCCTTTATGATATTTTATGGAAACTAAAGGGAAGAAAGCTATGCTTTATTACTGACTGCTTGCCTGCAGGCGGTCTGCCATACGGTGAATATACACTCGGCGGTGCAAAGATTATATACAGAGATATCGTTTGCAGATTAGAGGACGGCACGGTAGCAGGTAGCGTTCTTCCGCTTAACAAGGGCGTTTGGAACGTTTATAAACATTCAAATATTCCGCTTTTTGAATGTGTAAACTGTGCATCTTTAAATCCTGCGACAACAATAGGCGTTGCAGATAAAAAAGGTTCGCTCGAAATAGGCAAGGACGCAGATATCATTATTTGTGATAACGAATTCAACCTACAAAAAACCATTATTGGAGGAGAAATAAAATATGAAGCTTAAAGTTGAGGCTAAACTTGATAAGCAGTTTTCACCACTGTCTCTCGTTTGCAGAGAAATGCGTGAACAGACAAAGGAAAACGGTCAGGATATTATTATCGCTATCGTAAGAAATAAGGGTTACACTACTACATATAAGACAAGGGTTTTCCCTGACAATACAGGTCACGACGTAGAAAACTTTGATTTTATCGAAAGAATTACAAAGTCTCTGCTTTGGGTTGCAGGCGGTTATCAGATTTATATTGCAGGTAGTGAATTAATCGGTAACAAAATTAAAGAGGCTTATACACACGGCGGTCTTCGTGATTTTGACGTATGCTTTATGGAAAGAGTTTATGAAAAGTCGTTCGAGGTTTTCGTATGCTCCCTAGAAGATGCACCTAAGGATAAATCCTCCGCGGCACCTATCGGCAGACATCTTGACGGTTGCAGAATAGGTTTCGATGCAGGCGGAAGTGATAGAAAGGTTAGTGCAGTTATAAACGGCGAGAGCGTTTATTCCGAAGAGGTTGTTTGGTTCCCTAAAATCAACTCTGACCCGGAGTATCACTACGAGGGCATCTTAAACGCTATGAAAACTGCCGCTTCTCATATGCCACGTGTTGATGCAATCGGTGTTTCAAGCGCAGGCGTTTACGTTGATAACAGAATAATGGTTGCATCTCTTTTCCTAAAGGTAAGCGATGAAGACTTTGATAAAAAGGTTAAGAATATGTATCTTGACGTTGCAAAAGAGATAGGCGAGAACGTTCCTATCGAGGTTGCAAACGATGGTGACGTTACAGCGCTTGCCGGTGCTATGGATTTAGAGGACGACGGCGTTTTAGGTGTTGCTATGGGCACCTCTGAGGCAGGCGGTTACGTTGATACCGATGGTAATATTACAGGTTGGCTCAACGAACTAGCATTTGTTCCTGTTGATTTCTGCAAGAACGCTATGGTTGACGAGTGGTCGGGAGACTACGGTTGCGGCGTTAAGTATTTTTCACAGGACGGCGTTATAAAGCTCGCTCCATTTGCAGGCATAGAGCTTGACGAAGCATTATCTCCCGCTGAAAAGTTAAAGGTAGTTCAGGAGCTTATGAAACAGGGAGACCAGAGAGCTCGTGATATCTACGAAACAATCGGTGCATATTTCGGCTATGCTATTGCTTTCTACAGCGAATTTTATGATATCAAGCACGTGCTCATTATGGGCAGAGTAACCTCAGGAGAGGGCGGCGCATTAATACTGGAGTTTGCTCAAAAGGTTTTAGATGAGGAATTCCCAGAGCTTTCAAAGAAAATAAAACTCCATATTCCTGATGAAAAATCAAGAAGAGTAGGCCAGTCGGTAGCAGCCGCAAGCTTACCAAAAATTTAAAACCAAAATCAAACAAAAACCTCCTTCAAGGAATTCCTTGAAGGAGATTTTTAATATAAATTTATTAACCTTTATTTTAAGACTCTAGTTCGTCCATTACGCTCATATATGCAGGTCTTATAATCTTATCCATACAGATAAGCTCTTCAATTCTGTGTGCGCTCCAACCTACAATACGGGCAATAGCAAACATAGCGGTATACATTTCCTGAGGGATACCGAGCATATCGTATACAAAGCCGCTGTAAAAGTCAACGTTAGGGGAAACACCCTTATATATTTTACGCTTTTTTGCGATAATTTCGGGTGCTAACTCTTCTATGTTCTTATATAGGAGATAATCTTCCTCACGGTTTTTCTCAGCTGCCAACTGCTCTACGTAAGATTTGAAAATTCTCTCTCGGGGGTCTGATAGTGAATATACAGCGTGGCCCATACCGTAGATAAGTCCCTTGCGGTCAAACGCCTTTTTATCAACTATCTGTTCAAGGTAATCGTAGATTTTTCCCTTGTCTGAATAATCGTTTACGTGTGACCTTATATCCGCCATCATTTCCATAACCTTTATGTTGGCGCCGCCGTGTTTTGGTCCTTTAAGCGAGGACATAGCCGCCGCAATTGTTGAATAGGTATCAGAGCCTGAGGAGGTTACAACACGTGTTGTAAAGGTTGAGTTATTACCGCCGCCGTGCTCCATATGAAGAATTAAAGCGGTATCTAATACTTTAGCCTCGGTCTTTGAATACTGTTTATCAGGACGAAGCATCATAAGAATATTTTCGGCAGTGGAAAGTGAAGGGTCAGGACGGTGGATTATCATACTTTCCTGCTTTTCAGAGTAGTTATATGCGTGATAAGCATAAACCGCAAGAAGCGGAAACTGGCTTATTAACTGAATACACTGACGAAGCGAGTTGCTAACTGCAGTATCGGACGTTCTGTTATCATAGGAGGCAAGGGTTAAAATACTCCTTGTCATAGAATTCATAATATCGGAGCTTGGCGCCTTCATAATAACGTCTCTTGTAAAGTTGTTAGGCAGTCTTCTGCAGTTTCCTACAAGTCGGAAAAACTCCTCGTAGTTTTTATTATCGGGCATTTCGCCCATAAGCAGAAGATAGGCGACCTTCTCAAAGCCCATATCGTCACCGAGGGCGGAAAAAAGATCTTCTATTTTATATCCGCGATACCAAAGCTTACCCTCAGCTGAGTGCTTTACACCATCTATAATCTCAGATGAGGTTATCTTCGAAATCTTTGTAAGACCTGCCAAAACACCGTTGCCGTTTTGGTCACGAAGTCCCTTATTAACCCCGTATTCATTATAGAGTGCGGGTTCTATTTTATCGTTTTTGCGGCAGATATCTTCTTTATCTAAAAAGTATCTTACCATTTGTTGAGTCAACATCTAAAAATCCTCACTTTTTTACTTATCCTTAATAAGACCTGTAAGCTTTGCAGTTTCCATAAGAATTAGGGGAACTAAAACAAGTCCTAAGCAGATAAGGTAATGGCGTGGTGTTAAAAGCACAAGAGAAAATGCGGTTCTAACACCGGGGAGAACTGCTACAAGCACGGTTAAAATTACTGTAGCAAGTGTTGCTAAATTTAACGTCTTATTGCCGAAAAATCCTGTTTTAAAGAGGGATTTATCAGAGCGCATATTAAACGCCTGAACTATCTGAGAAAGTGCTAACGTTAAGAATGCCATTGTTCCGCCCCTTTGAAGTGCCTCTGAACCTGCTGATAGTGTAGCCATTTCTTTGAATGAGCAACCGCAACCAATCCAGAATGCCGCAAGGGTTAAAATAGCAAACATAACACCCTGTAAAATTATTCTAACACCGAAGCCGTTAGCGAATATGCCCTCACTCTTAGGTCTAGGCTTATGCTTCATAATATCGCCCTCAACCTTTTCCATACCAAGAGCTATTGCGGGTAGGGAGTCGGTAACAAGGTTAATCCAGAGAAGCTGCATTGAAAGTAACGGAGTCTGCTTCCAAAGTATCATAGCAAAGAATACGGTTATAACTTCACCGATGTTGGTGCCGAGCAGATAACCTACAACCTTCTTTATGTTGGCATAGATGCCTCGGCCTTCTTTTACAGCGTCAACTATGGTTGCAAAGTTATCGTCGGTAAGGGTCATATCAGCGGCACCCTTAGCAACGTCGGTACCCGTAATTCCCATAGCACAGCCGATATCTGCTGCTTTAAGGGCAGGAGCATCGTTAACACCGTCACCCGTCATAGAAACAACCTGATTTTTCTTCTGCCAAGCCTTAACTATGCGGATTTTATTTTCGGGCGAAACTCTGGCGTATACAGAAATTTTTTCAACCTTTTCTTCAAGGTCCTTTTCGCTCATATTATCAAGCTCGGTGCCTGTAATAGCGGTGTCACCCTCGTTTAAAATGCCGAGCTCTTTAGCAATTGCAGAAGCGGTAACAATATGGTCACCTGTAATCATAACAGGGCGAATACCTGCTTCCTTACATACTGCAACCGCTGCCTTTGCCTCGGCTCTAGGTGGGTCAATCATACCAACAAGACCTATAAGTGTAAGATTATTTTCGAGTGCTTCTGCAGTTGGATTTTCAGGGATTTCCTTTAATTCCTTAAAGCCAACAGCTAGTACTCTAAGAGCATCCTTACTCATATCTTCGGTAATAATCTTCGCTCTGTCTATATCGCCCTTTGCACAGCGCTGTGCCATCATATCAAAGGCGCCTTTAACTATGAGAATATTTTTTCCGTCTATCTTATTAACGGTAGACATTAGCTTTCTGTCAGAATCAAACGGAATTTCTAAAAGACGAGGGAAGGATGCGTTTAGAGCTTCCTTTGTACTTCCGTTTTTATAAGCCGCTAACACGATAGCGGTTTCGGTGGGGTCGCCAATATGCTTTTCACCCTCATCGGTAAATACCACTTCACCGTTACAACAAAGGGTTGCAACGTCTAAAAGCTTTCTAATGCTTTTACTGTTGTTTTCGCTTATTTCTTCAATGTCTTCGCCGTCAACGTATGCCTTAACTAAGGTCATCTTGTTTTGTGTGAGAGTACCTGTTTTATCCGAGCAAATAATCGAAGCGCTGCCTAGTGTTTCAACTGCAGGTAGGCTTCTTATTAGTGCGTTCTTTTTAACCATACGCTGAACACCTATAGACAAAACAACCGTAACTATAGCGGGAAGACCTTCGGGTATTGCTGAAACAGCAAGGGATACTGCGGTCATAAACATATCCATAGGGTTAAGGTCGTTAAGAAGACCTACTATAAAAATTATCGCACAGCAACCAAGCGCGATAAAGCCTAGGTATTTGCCAAGCTGAGATAATTTCTGCTGAAGGGGAGTGGTAGAAGTTTGTTCGCCGTTTAAAAGGTTGGCTATCTTACCCATTTCGGTATCCATACCCGTTGCGGTGACAACGGCGGTAGCAGTACCGTAGGTTACAGAGCAACCTGAAAACACCATATTTGTACGGTCACCAATAGGTGCGTTTTCTGCTACTGTGGCAGCAAAATCCTTTTCAGAGGGTACCGATTCACCTGTAAGCGCCGATTCCTCGGATTTAAGACTTGAACTGTTTATAAGACGGGCATCTGCAGGTATAAAGTCACCCGCTTCAAGACAAATAATATCACCGGGGACTAGCTCTACAGCATCGATCACCGACTGTACACCGTCTCTTATAACTCTGGCATGTGGGGCAGACATATTTTTAAGAGCATCAAGCGCCTTTTCAGCCTTGCTTTCCTGCGCTACGCCCATTACGGCGTTGAGTATAACTATCAGTATAATAAGACCGGGTTCGAAAAATTCCTTTGCACTGCCGTGACCGTTTGCAATTTCATAACAAACAATACCAAATGAAACTAAGGCGGCTATGATTAGGATAATAATCATAACGTCCTTAAACTGCTCCATAAAGCGTGCAAAAAGGGATTTCTTTTTACCTTCTTTTAATTTGTTTTCACCGAATTTTTGTTTTCTTGTTAAAACCTCGTCGGTACTAAGACCTTTAAAACTATCGGTCGAAAGACTTTGTAAAACTTCATTTAAAGAAAGATTGTGCATTTTTAAAAATTACCTCCAAATAGCAATTTAAACCATTATACCATATTTATCTAAAACAGTAAATAATTTTTATCGCTCTTTTTAAAAGTTTAAATACTGTTCATATTTTAATTATTCCTTGACATTTCACCCATAATAATTATATACTATTATCTGTAGTATTCTGCTCAAAAGGAGGG
>JAZLAD010000013.1:0-5292 GCA_045613005.1 Acutalibacteraceae bacterium
GGAGAATTCTCTCCAGGTCATATTCTTGTTGTTTTCAAGCTTAGGGTTGATTTCAACAAGGCTAATATCCTCAGGATAAAGCTGTGCATTTCTGGTTAAAATTTCGGTAATCGGCATAATTCTATTCCTTTCATAGCTAAAAGCTATTTTAAAACGAAAATAAAGTATTCTATAATTATACAACAAAGGTTAAAGTTTGACAAGAATTTTATTATAAATATATATAAATATTTACTTATGGTAGGTACTTCCCTCGTTAATCTTAAAGCCTCTGTAAATTTGTTCGAGAAGCATAACCCTGAAAAGCTGATGCGGAAAGGTCATATCGGATAGCGACAGCTTTAAATCTGCCTTTTGCTTAACGCTATCGTCAAGGCCGTAAGAACTGCCGATAATAAAGCAAATCCCTTTACCATCGTTCTTTAGCGTTTCGATTTTTTCTGCGAAGCTCTCGCTGGATAACTTTTTACCCTCTACACAAAGAGCTATTTTGTAGGTATTATCAGGGATTTTTGATAAAATCTGCTCTGCCTCTTTTTTAAGCGCCGAGTCAATCTGCGCCTTGCTTGGATTTTCTAAGAGCGTTACGGGGTTAAGCTCGGTTATATTCAAACTGCAATATCTTGACAGTCTTTTTTGGTATTCGTCACAGGCACTTCTTAAATAGTTTTCTTTGAATCTGCCCAGTGCTATAAGTGTTACTTTTATCATAGGAAGAGCACCTCATTTCCTGTAGGAGAAGCCGCAACTAAGGTGTAGTCAACGTCCTTTTTAGCGCCTATATCGGCAAGGGATGCTCTGGCGCTTGACAGTGCTAAAAGCGGTGTATTATTGTTTTTGCTGATATGACCTAAAACAAAGTTCACAGCGCCATTTTTTAAAAGGTTTGGCAATTCTACAGCACAGGCGTTGTTTGATAGGTGACCCTTATCCGATAAAATTCTCATTTTAAGCTGTAGCGGATATGGGCCTTTTTTTAGCATTTCAATATTGTGATTGGCTTCAATCAGCACGGTTTTTGAGCCGTAAAGCGCCTGTCTTACCTCATCGGTAACAATTCCTAAATCGGTGCAAACAGCTATTTTATTGCCGTCAGACAGCGTAAAGGTATAACCCGAAGAACCGCTACAGTCGTGACTTGTATTAAAGCGCATAACCCTCATATTGCAAATTTCAGTTTCACTGTCTATCGGGTTTAAAATAGCGTCTTTTGGCACTGCATCAAGGTTTATTAAAGCCTTTAGAGTCTGCTCGGAAGCAAATACGGGTAGCTTTGTTTTGTTAATTAACGGTTTTAAGCCTTTTATGTGGTCAGAATGTTCGTGGGTTATAAAAACGCCCTTTATTTCTTCTATACTGCCGCCGCAGTTAATAATTGCGGTGCTAAGCGCTTTAAAAGAAGCACCCGCATCCACCAAAACCGCGCCGTCTTGTGACGAAATATATGTAGAATTACCGTCCGACCCGCTAAAAAGCGGACAAAGTCTTGCCAAAATAACACCACCTTTAAAAGCAAATTTAGGCGTGTCGAAAACCGACACGCCAATAAACATTTTTACGCTTGTTTTAAAATTTTTATTTCAGGACCGAAATCCACTCGCTTAATATCGGCGCCGAGTGCCGATAGCTTTTCGCAGATTGAATCGTAGCCTCTGTCGATATACTCGATATTTTCAATAACGGTTTGGCCCTTTGCCATAAGACCTGCAATAACCATTGCAGCACCAGCCCTTAGGTCTACCGCCTTAACAGGTGCGGGAAGCAAGGATTTAACACCCGTTATAACCGCCATTTTACCGTCCACCTGAATATCAGCACCCATAAGGGTTAGCTGCTCAACGTATCTGAAGCGATTGTCCCATACACCCTCGGTGATAATGCTTGTCCCGTCGGCTATAGAGAGAAGCGTTGCTATCTGCGGCTGCATATCGGTTGGGAAGCCTGGGTGCGGCATTGTTTTTATATTGCACTTTTTAGGTCTTGAATTCATCTGAACCCTTACAGCCTCGTCGTACTGAGTAACCTTAGCACCTGTTTCAACAAGCTTTGCAATAATAGACTCTAGATGCTTTGGCGTTACGTTTTCAATAAGCACGTCTCCACCCGTAGCAGCGGCGGCAACCATATAGGTACCCGCTTCAATCTGGTCGGGAATGATGCTGTATTCGGTGCCGTGAAGACTCTCAACACCTCTGATTTTTATTACGTTGGTACCTGCACCCATAATGTTAGCGCCCATGGAATTTAAGAAGTTTGCAAGGTCAACTATATGCGGCTCTCTTGCGGCATTTTCAATAACAGTAAGTCCTCTTACCTTAACTGCGGCAAGCATAATGTTTATGGTAGCGCCAACCGAAACAACGTCAAGATAAATAGAAGCGCCCGAAAGACGCGTAGCTCTAGCGTCCACCATACCGTTTTCTATAGTAACCTTAGCACCCAGCGCCTCAAAGCCCTTAATGTGTTGGTCGATAGGACGAACTCCAAAGTCACAGCCGCCGGGAGGTGCTACACGCGCCTTCTTCATTCTGCCAAGCAGAGCACCCAAGAAGTAGCTGGAAGCCCTCATTCCCTCAGCCATTTGCTTTGTAACAATAAAGGAATTAACGTTTCGAGGATCTATTTCCACAGCCGTTTTTGAGATAGGCTTAATAACCGCCCCAAGCTCTTTAAGTGAGCGCAACAGGGTGGCAACGTCGGAAATCTCCGGTAAATTTTCAATTGTGCAGGGAGCATCGGAAAGTAACACTGCAGGCAATATTGCTACTGCGGCATTCTTTGCTCCACCTATACGGACACTTCCCTTTAAGGACTTGCCTCCGTTTATAATAATTTTCTCCAAGCGTTCTGCACTTCCGTTCGGATTATATTTTAAAACTCTTTAAATATTATTGCCGATTTTTTTGACAATAATCAAATTACATCAGTTATTGTAGATTGTAAGACCTGTTTTATTAAACCAAGTATAAAGTTTATTTTTCCAAAGGCTTATCGCCTACGTAATATCTTGTTCCGTCGGTATCCTTAAGCGTTATAGCTTTACTGGAATGTCTTTTTCTTTGAAGATTGCTGTTTTTGAAATGGCGGTATAGATAGAAAGCAATAAACGCGCCCATTACAGCAAGATTTATCAGGGATATTGGATTTTGATGCGCTACCGCACTTCCCCTTCTTAAGAAAAGAAACGCTAACTCAGGAAGTGACGCAAATTCGCAAACAAGCGCTGCAGCGCCGCCCGAAATTAAAATTGTTTTATAGGATAGATTTCCTGCAATATTGTTTGCTATTTTTCCCCATTCAAGCATAAATATTAGTACAAGCGCTATTGCGGCAAGATTTAAAATGTTTTGGAAAATAAGCGCTGTCTTTGAAACCGAAATAAACTCACAAACAAATCTTGCAAGATAGTATAGAATAGGCACGGCATATAAAGGACGTGGTAGCTTGTAATTTTTAAAACCCTTTATACCGTAAAGAACAAAGAAGATTGCTGCAATAGGACCTGTGAGACCCAAAAGCAGTTTTTCCCAAGCAAACATAGAAACCTGAGTTATGTAGGTAATAGCCTCGATAAGTATTGAGACACCTGTAAAAATAGAAATGGCGCCAAGAATTTTTGTAACCTTTGGAGTTTTTTGAGGGCTTCGGTTAACCAATGCTGCACAGGTGCAAAAAACGATTATAAGCAAAAACAGAATAAAAGCATAAAACAAACCTGCTTTTTCTCTGCCAACGATAAAAAAGCCTGTTTTTGCCTCGGTAACTTCGGTCAGTTGTTTAAAACGTATATACAGACCTGCAAGCAAAACAGCTAAAAAAGAAAATTTAATATATTTGTACTTCACCGGAACACCCTCACAGAATTATTTTAAGCAAAAAAACATAGTCTTAAATATGAGCATCACTATACAGAATATATTGTACCTAAAATCAAAGAAAAAGTCAACAAAAAAGCTCAAAAGGAGATAAATAAAATGAAAAGTAAGCTTTTATTTGTAATTACCACCGTTTTTTCCATGGTTTTTTTGCCTATTTGCTGTTTGTCTGCACAAACCAGTCCGCCAAAAGAAGTAGAAATTTCTGCCAATGTGGAGGATATAAAGGCAGAAAAAACGCATTTTAAGGTTTATAGGGAAGAGAGCAAAAAAATAGAAAAAATATCAGTAAACGATTATTTATGCGGTGTACTTGCGGCAGAAATGCCCGTAAGCTTTGAAAAGGAGGCACTAAAGGCACAAGCGGTAGCAGCATATACCTTTGCGCTTTACAGGGCAGAGCACACAAGTAAAGAGTATGACGTAACCGACAACTACAAAACCGACCAAGCCTTCACCCCGCTTGAAGAGATAGCAGAAAAATGGGGCGATAACGCATCAGAATATACCGCCATTATTAAAAGTGCGGTAGCATCAGTTAGCGGAATGTACCTAAGTTATGATAACCAAACGGCACTCACGGTATATCACGCTATTTCAAGCGGAAAAACCGCAAACTGCAACGAGGTGTGGCAAAAGGATATTCCCTATCTTGTAAGCGTTGACAGTTCTTTTGATAAAACTGCACCTAATTATATTTCTACCGTTTCACTCTCAGAACAAGAACTAAAAGAAAAGCTTAAAGATTTTATTACGTTTTCAGGCGCTCCGCAAGACTTTTTTAAAGATATAAATAAAAGTGAGAGCGGTAGGGTTGCTACGGTTAAAATCTGCAACAGCGAAATTACGGGCGCCGACCTTCAGAAAGCATTGTCACTTCGCTCTGCAAGCTTTGACGTTACCTTCCAAAACGACACCTTCACCTTTACGGTTTACGGCTACGGTCACGGCGTCGGAATGAGTCAAAACGGAGCTAACGCTATGGCAAAGCAAGGAAGCGATTTCAAGGAAATCCTTTATCATTATTACCCCGGCACCAAAATAAAAACTTGAAAATTTTTGTGCTTTAGTCTATTATATATTCAATAGATTTTTACGGCTGAGGTGTAAAAAATGGGGAAATTTTCTGTTGAAGAATATAAAAAAACAGGCTTTGATTTCGGCGGCTATTTAGAACCCGAAGTTACAAGTGACAGCGAATATCCCGACTATTTACAACAAGAAGCAAAAGACACAATTAACAAACTTTTATCCCTTGAAAACGGACATACCGTTAGTATTGGCTTTATGACCGACCTTCACTATGCTATAAACTTTAAAGCAGAGCATCAAATAAGGCTTCGCCGCCTTTTAAACACCTATAAGGATATAAGCGAAAACGCCAAATGCAGTTTTCTTGCTATCGGCGGTGACGTTG
>JAZLAD010000014.1:0-2082 GCA_045613005.1 Acutalibacteraceae bacterium
TATCAATTTCACGAACACTTGAAAGCCAAATAACCTTGCTTTCATATTTTTGCAAACACAGGGGACGGTTCTCTGTGTTCTTTCATTCTTCATTTCCCTCTTGCATTTCTATACTTAGCATACACATACCCACTGCAGCCATGGCGGCGGTTTCGGTGCGTAAAATTCTTTTACCGAGGGATATTACCTTAGCGTCAGTTTCTAACACCTTTTCAATTTCTTTTTTCTCAAAGCCGCCCTCGGGGCCTATAAAAATGCCGACACTTTTGGCATTTTTAAGTTGTTTCAGCGCTTCTGCTGTGGCACTCATACCCTCTTTGTTTTCATAGGGCACTAGGACTAAATCAAGAGTTTTTGCAAATTTCAGCGCCTCGTCAAACGAGCAGACGTCCATAATTTCGGGTATAATATTTCGTTTGCTCTGCTTTGCGGCGCTCTCGGAAATGCTTTGCCAACGCACTTTTTTTGACTGCGCTTTTTTATCATCAAGCTTTACGATGCAGTGCTTCATTCTGACAGGAACAATCGCAAAAACGCCAAGTTCTACGCACTTTTGAATGATATATTCCATTTTATCGCTTTTGGGCAATCCCTGAAACAGATATATTTTGGTGGGTAGCTCTGTATCGGTATAGTCTTCTTCTAAAATTTCAAAATAAACCGCATCATCGAAAAATTCTTTCACCCGACACAAATCACTTTTTCCGTCACAGCTTATAAGGCAGGTATCGTCAATTTCCATACGGAGAACGTTTTTTATATGGTTGTAATCTTTTCCGTCAATTATGTAATGAAAGTCTTTTTTGTTATTAGCATCTGCAAAAAAGTTAAACATCGTTACCCTACCTTTATTAGTGATTAACTTGATTTTATCATATTTTATAAAGTTTAGCAATATTTAGTTTTGTTAAACGGGACGTCGAGGGCGCCGTCCCCTACAAATTATAAAGGCGGTGAAAATCCACCGCCTTTGATTATTCACCAATGTAGGTGAACCTTTTTATTAATTTGCCGTCACGCTCTATAGTTTCTTGAAACATCTTCTTTTCTCTTATCCAAAGTTCTTTTTCACCGTAAAGCGCACGGTAAACCACCATTTCCTTTAAGGTTTCTGAATCCTTGGCTATTCCTATAACCTCGTATTCATTACCTTTGAAGTGACGGTATTTTCCAAGTTTTAACTCTTCCATAGCCTTATTTCATAAACTCATACATTGTTTTATAGCACATATAAACGTCTAGCTTTGAGGTGGTTTCAAAGGGTGCGTGCATTGAAAGCACAGGAACACCGAGGTCTACCACGTCAACACCTAGATTTGCAACGTACATAGCAACCGTACCGCCGCCGCCTGCATCAACCTTGCCAAGTTCTCCTGTCTGCCAGATAATACCTGCGTTATCGAGCATATTTCTTATTTCTGCAACGTATTCGGCAGAAGCATCGGACGTACCTGCCTTACCACGTGCGCCTGTGTACTTAGTGATGCAAACACCGTAATTTAAGAAGCAGGCGTTTCTTCGCTCGCTTACGTCCTGGAAGGTTGGGTCGGTTGCGGCATTAACGTCAGCCGATAAACACTTTGAATTTCTAAGCGCTACGGTTACGTCGCCGCCTTGAGAAAGTGCCATATCTCTTACACAATGCTTTAAGAAGTCGGAATTAAGACCCGTATTACCGTCTGAACCTACCTCCTCTTTATCCGTGAGGATTGCAAGGGCTGTATATTCGGGGTTTTCTATCTCTAAAATTGCGGTGAGTGCCGGATATGCACAAACTCTATCGTCCTGAGCATAGGCGCCAATAAGTGAACGGTCAAAGCCAACGTCCGAAGCCTTGTAAGCCGGCACCATTTCGAGCTCTGCAGATAAAAAGTCCTCTTCGGTAACGCCGTATTTTTCGTTGAGAATTTTCAGGATATTAAGCTTTACAAGCTCACTGCCCTCATCATCCTTAAAAGGCATACTGCCAACTAAAACGTTTAGCTCCTCGCCCTTTATACCCTCTGCTAAGGTGCGCTTATTTTGCTCGGTAGCAAGGTGCGGCAAAAGGTCGTTCACAACAAATTTAGGATCGTTTTCGTC
>JAZLAD010000015.1:0-7614 GCA_045613005.1 Acutalibacteraceae bacterium
CAGTTTGTATCAGAGGGTACTAATCAAAATGATTTGAAATGTTATGATGATTATGTACTTGCATTTGGGCAACCAAAACAAATTGCAAAAGATTATATGCAAGAACTAGACCCTGAGGAGATTCGTAAATACGCAAATAAAAGGCGCATATGTATAATTGCTGTTGTGTTTTTGCTTGTTTGTGCAATTGTTTTGTCGGTGTATCTGGTTATGCGCCGTGAAAAAACTCCTGTATATGAACGTGAAGGACCCGCTGTTACCGAGTCCGAAGAAGGACCTCTGCTAACCGATGAATTTGGCAACCCCATTTAATCCCTATATTACTAAAAACAAGGACGACAAAGCTCGTCCTTGTTTTTCTTGTGTAGCCAAAGCATTTAAACCCGAATCAGATTTTGAAATAAGGATTTTCTGCTGTGGCTTCGTTAAAATACTCGCAAATCCATCAGGATTTGCTGTGTTTTTGCCTCGCACAGACACAAAATCCTTTGTTTACAAAATTCTGCGACCTTAAAGGGGCTGACTTTTGTGTGGATTTTGCGTGAAGCGAAGCACATAAGGCTAACGCCTATGTGCGCCAATGAGCCAAAAGACGCCGAAAGTCAGCCCTTTAAGGCTGGTTTGGGTTTAAATGCTTTGGCTAACCAAAAAGTAAGGAGAACACCGCTTTGCGAAGTGTTCTCCCTAGAAGTCTTAAATTTATAAGTATTAAAGCTTAGAAATAGTTTCCATTACGTAGTCCGAATACTCGGCGCCTGTAGCACCGTCTGAACGGCCTGTAATTACAAACTTCTTTTCTTCAGCACAGATATCAAGTGCCTTTTGTAGCTTGTCGGCCTTATCTATAAAGCCTATATGTCTTAGCATCATTTCGCTTGCCTTAAACATACTTGTAGGATTAGCATACTGACCTCTGCCCTGTTCTATCATTCGGGGGGCTGAGCCGTGGATTGCCTCAAACATCGAATATACGTCACCTATGTTAGCGCTACCCGCCGTACCTACGCCGCCTTGAATCTGAGCAGCCTCGTCGGTGATAATGTCACCGTAAAGGTTTGGAAGAAGAATAACCTGGAAGTTACTGCGCACACGCTCGTTTACGAGGTTTGCAGTCATAATATCGATATACCAATCCTCAGCAGTGATTTCAGGGTAATCCTTTGCTACCTCGTGGCAAAGCTCTGAGAACTTACCGTCGGTCTTTTTCATAATATTAGCCTTTGTAACAATAGCTACGTTGGTCTTGCCGTTTTTACGTGCATATTCGAATGCCGCACGTGCAATTCTCTTTGTTCCCTCGTTGGTGGTAACCTTAAAGTCAAAGGCTAGGGTGTCGGGTATTTCTACACCGCGAGAGCCTAAAACGTATTCACCCTCGGTGTTTTCTCTGAAGAATGCCCAGTCGATGTTAAGCTCTGGAACGGCTACGGGGCGAACGTTGGCATAAAGGTCAAGTTCTCTTCTCATAGCAACGTTGGCGCTCTCGAGCGTGCCGCCTTTAAGTGTGGTGGTTGGAGCCTTTAAAATCACGTTACAAGCCTTAATTTCTGCTAAAACGTCGTCAGGGATTGCCTTATTATGAGCAATTCTGTTTTCAATGGTAAGACCTTCGATTGTGCGAAGCTCTACCTTTCCTGCGGCAATTTCGTCCTTTAGCATAAATGCTAAAACTCTCTCAGCTTCGGCAGAAATGATGGGGCCTATACCGTCACCACCGCAGATACCGATAATTATTTTATCAAGCTTTTCATAATCGGTGTATTTCTTTTCGCTTTCCATCTTTCGCTGACGGGCAATCTGCTCATTTAAAATGCTTCTGAACTGCTGGACTGCAGCGTCTACGTATTTTTCTAAATTTTCCATTTTATTAACCTTCCTTTGTAAAGGCGAGCAAGCCGCCTGCTTTTAATATCTTAATCTGTCTTTCGGTAAATGAACAGCAAAGCTCGAAGCTCTTACCTGTAGTTTTATTTTCTAAAGCGATAACGCCTTTTTCCATACCCTCGAAAACGTTTGTAAGGCATAACTCATCACCCTGAGAAACAGCATCGTAATCATCGGGATTTGCAAAGGTCAGTGGCATAATTCCCGCGTTTATAAGATTTGCGGCGTGGATACGCGCAAAGCTTTTAGCAATTACAACCCTAACGCCTAAATACATAGGAACTAAAGCTGCGTGTTCTCTTGAAGAGCCCTGACCGTAGTTAGAGCCGCCTATTACTATGCTATCCCCTAGAGCCTTTGCGCGTTCAGGGAAGGTTTTGTCGCATACGCCAAAGCAGAACTGTGAAAGATGAGGAATGTTTGAACGGTAAGGTAAAATCTTAGCACCTGCAGGCATAATATGGTCGGTAGTGATATTATCACCAACCTTTAGAGAAACTGTAGCACATAAAGTGTTTTCTTGCTTTTTAGAGGTTGGGAAAGGCTTGATGTTTGGACCTCTTAGCACCTCTACGCTCTCGGCTTTATCTGCTGTTGCAGGGTCTAAAACTGCTGTATCGTTTATAGTGAAGCTTTCGGGCATTTTGATTTCAGGCATATCGCCTAAAAGTATGGGGTCGGTAATTTCACCTGTAAGCGCTGCCGCAACTGCAGTTTCGGGAGAAACCAGGTATACACCTGCATCGGCTGTACCGCTTCTGCCCTCAAAATTACGGTTAAAGGTTCTAAGAGATACACCCGCAGAGTTTGGCGAAAAGCCCATTCCTATACAAGGTCCGCAAGCACACTCAAGCAGTCTTGCGCCCGAGGCTAAAATATCACTTAAAGCACCGCTATCGGCAAGCATTGTAAGAACCTGTTTAGAGCCGGGTGAAATTGAAAGGCTAACCGAAGGCTTTACTGTTTTACCCTTTAAGAGTGCGGCTACCTTTAGCATATCAAGAAGCGAAGAGTTGGTGCAGGAACCTATGCAAACCTGATCAACCTTAACGCCTTTAAGTGATGATACCTCCACAACGTTATCGGGACTGTGTGGACAAGCGATAAGCGGAGTTAGAGTATCGAGGTCTATCTCAATTATCTTATCGTAAACTGCGTCCTCATCACTCTCAAGAGGTATATAATCCTCTTCTCTGCCCTCAGCGGCTAGGAACTTTCTAGTCACCTCGTCGGACGGGAATATAGAGGTTGTAGCGCCAAGCTCGGTACCCATATTTGTAATGGTTGCACGTTCAGGCACCGAAAGATTTTTAATTCCCTCGCCGCCCCATTCGATAATAGCGCCAACGCCGCCCTTTACCGATAAAAGTCTTAGTATTTCAAGGCTTATATCTTTAGCACTAACAAACGGTTTTAACCTACCTTTCAGGTTAACCTTGTACATCTTTGGCATTGTGATATAGTATGCGCCACCGCCCATAGCAACAGCAACGTCAAGACCGCCTGCGCCCATTGCAAGCATACCGATACCGCCGCCTGTTGGGGTGTGGCTGTCAGAGCCTATTAAGGTTTTACCCGGTTTGCCAAATCTTTCAAGGTGTACCTGATGGCAGATACCGTTACCGGGACGTGAAAAATAAATTCCGTGCTTTTCGGTCACCGACTGAATATATCTGTGGTCGTCGGCATTTTCAAAGCCCGACTGTAAAGTATTATGGTCTATGTAAGCAACACTTTTTTCGGTTTTAACTCGGTCTAGCCCCATGGTTTCAAACTCAAGATAAGCCATTGTTCCTGTTGCATCCTGTGTTAACGTTTGGTCTATTTTGAGGGCGATTTCGTTACCCACTACCATCTCACCGCTAATAAGGTGAGCCTTAATAATCTTTTGTGCTATTGTAAGTCCCATTGTTTTTAGTCCTTTCCGATTATGTGCATATAGGCATTATTAATATGTTCAAGCGCTAAGCGAGAGGCTTTCTCTGCTCTGCGCTCAGCAATTGCCTCATAAAGCGCTCTGTGTTCTTTAACCGATGCAGTTGCTCTGCTTCTGCTTTCAACCGAAGCTTTACGGTATTTTTGTATTTTTTTGTGAAGCGGCACTAAAATTTCATAGAAAATCGTGCTGCCGCCAATACGGTAAATAAGCTCGTGGAATTTGTTATCCATACTCTTTATCTGATCAGCATCGCGCTTTTCGGTATAAAATTCCTGTAATTCCACAACCTCTTTAAGCTTTGCAATGTCCGTATCGGTAGCCTTTGCTACGGCAACCTCAACTGCAAGACTCTCAAGCTTTGAACGAACAAGGAATATATCGGCTAAATCGTCCTCGGTAATACCGATTACAACCGAACCCTTTCCTGTCTCTTCGATTAAATTTTCCTGTAAAAGACGGCGAAGCGCTTCTCTTATAGGTGTTCTGCTAACACCAAGTTCTGCACTTAGTCGCGATTCGGTTAGGATTTCTCCGCGTTGATATTTGCCTATTAAAATATCGGTTTCAATATGCTCAAATACCTGGTCGGCAAGAGAAACTGTTTTATGCTCTATCATACTTTCCTCCTGTTAGTTCGGAAATTTTATTTTCGATTTCGCTGGTTGCAAGGGCGGTTTGTCTTCCGTCCTCATACTCCTTATCAATCCATTCCTTCATCTTTACAACAAGGTCGCTACGCTTATCTACAGCATTTTCACCTGTAAGTGAGTAGTTCTGATTAATCCAATAAGCAATACCTGCAAGACCTGAGGTTTTGCTAAGCACTACCGAAGCAGGCTTACCTAAAATTTTCTCGGTATTAAATATGTTGTATATTTCTTGGTCTTTAAGCAAACCGTCAGCGTGAATACCTGCTCTTGTAACGTTGAAGTTTTTACCAACAAACGGTGTCATAGGCGGAATTTCATAACCCATTTCTTTTGAAAAGAATTCGGCAATTTCGGTTATTGCGGTAGTGTCCATACCGTCAAGTGAGCCTCTTAGTGCCGCATATTCCATAATCATAGCCTCAAGCGGCACGTTACCTGTACGCTCACCGATACCGAGCAGCGAACAGTTAACAGCAGAAGCGCCGTACAGCCAAGCAGTAGAAGCGTTAGTTACAGCCTTGTAGAAATCGTTATGACCGTGCCATTCAAGCATTTCACTCGGAACATCGGAATAATGTTGTAATCCGTAAATAATACCCGGTACACTTCGGGGTAATGCTACCTCGGGATAAGGAACGCCATAGCCCATAGTATCACAAGCTCTTATTCTTACAGGAATTCCCGCATCCTGTGACATTTTCATAAGCTCGTTAACAAACGGAACAACAAAGCCGTAAAAATCGGCTCTTGTTATATCCTCGAGGTGACATCGTGGCATAACTCCCGCTTCAAAAGCCTGAGCTACAGCCGAAAGATATGTATCCATAGCCTGTTTTCTTGTCATTTTAAGTTTTTTGAATATGTGATAGTCACTGCAGGAAACCAAAATTCCCGTTTCTCTGATACCTAAATCCTTTACGAGATTAAAGTCCTCTTTAGTAGCTCTGATCCAAGTGGTGATTTCAGGGAATTTAAGGCCTAGCTCTTGACATCTAGCTATTGCCTCTCGGTCTTTTTTGCTGTATACAAAAAACTCGGTCTGGCGGATAATGCCAAAAGGACCGCCGAGTTTTGACATCAACTTATAAAGCGTTACTATCTGGTCTACGCTATATGGCTCAACCGATTGCTGACCGTCTCTAAGCGACGTATCGGTTATCCAAATTTCCTTTGGCATACCGATAGGCACTCTACGGTGGTTAAAGGCAATGCGTGGCACGTCGTCATAACTGTAGAATTCTCTGAAAAGATTTGGCTCGTCAACGTCCTGAAGAGCATATTTATAGGTATCTCTTTCCAAAAGATTTGTTTTGTTAGATATTTTTAGCACGTTATCACTCCTCATTGTGTGCTTGTATTTTGGTCTTTTTGTATAATTGTATACAATTATACCTATATTCTGCTATACTGTCAAGTGTTTTTTTAATTATTTTATGCTGTTTTGGTATTCGGTTATGCCGTCTGCAATATTTTTAAAAACCGTAGCGGTGGAAGTTTCACTCTTACCCTCCGACATAACAATCACTGTATACTGTGGATTGTCAAGTGGGAAAAATCCGCAAAACCAACTGTTTGTGATTTCTGCTCCGCTACCGTCATATCTGCCCGTTTGGGCGGTAGCAGTCTTTCCTGCGGCGGTGGTAGTATCAGGCTGTGCCGCAATACCTGTACCCTCACTTATAACAGAGGCTAAATAATTTCGCAAAATTTCGGCGGTTTGTTCGCTAAAGGCTCTTGTCTTGTTTCCTTTGTCGTACTCCTTGAACTCACCGCCCGATAGGGTACCCGAAACTACCGAGGGAATATTGTAGGTACCGTCACAGGCTATTGCAGAATAAAGGTTTAGCATTGCAACAGGTGATAAGAAAAGTTCACCCTGACCTATACTCAAATTTGCAAGAGAGGCAGCATTTTCAGTTATAGTTTCAAGGCTTGGCAGTATTCCTTTTTGAGTTTTTATACCGTCACCTATTTTAATGCTACCCTCAATACTTAAATTTTTAGCTGCCCTATATACAGCGTTAGCGCCGATTTCTAAAGCAAAGTTATAAAAATAGCAGTTACAGGACTGCGCTAAGGCAGTTTTTAAATTCATAAGACCGTGTCCTTGTCGGTTATGACAATGAAAATCTCTATCGATGATATGCGTTTTACCCTGACAGTTAAATTTAAAGTTACCCTTGTTGTTTTCGAGTGCTGCGGCGGCAAGGGTTGGCTTAAAAGCAGAACCTACGCTAAAACACTCTATGGCACGGTTTAAAAGCGGTGCGGTATCGTCATTTAAATAATTATCAATATTCAAGATGTCAAAGCTAGGTTTGCTAAGCATTGCCCTGATTTCGTTAGTTTTGCTATCTGCTACCACCACTGATCCACTCAAAATACCCTCGGCCGCCCTTTCACAGATAAGCTGAACGTTTATATCCAGTGTTGTCACAACACCACTGTTTATAACCGATAAATCGTTTTGGAAATAAGGCTCGATTCCATAAAGCAGATCACCCTTTGCGGTTTTGTAAAAAACTGCGTCAACGCTTTTTTCACTGTATAAAATATCGTCATAAGCCTTTTCTATTCCGCTGACCCCTCTATTTTCAGAATTTGCATAACCGATAATATGGGCTGCAATATTTTCTGTATCGTTATGGGTGTAGACCTTGGTGCAAACTATTCCGTCACACTGTATTTCGCTTTTTACCTCGCATATTACAGGGTTGCCCTTTTTAAGCTCCTCCAAAACCCTATTCTTTTCCTCGCCCTCCAAAGCAGCACTTATTTTCATTATAGCCTGAGGGGTTGGTGTTACTGCAGCTATAATTTTATACTCGCGGTTAGTAAGTGGAATCATATTACAGTCAAAAATAGTGCCGCGGATATTTGCGGCGGTTATGCGGTAACCTATTTGTTTTTGGGCTACCTCAGCATAGTCGCCGTTTATGATGACCGCTATTCTCAGCACACAGCCCAAAAGCAAAAGCACAATAACAAAGAAACATATAACAGCCCTTTTTTCAAAACATTTTTCAAACATAAAAACACCCTAAACACAATTGAAATATGTATTTTTTTATGATATACTCTATTTGTTATTTTTGACTCAAGGTGGTTTTTTATGCAAAAAGCGGTAAAAGGAAGCCTTTG
>JAZLAD010000016.1:0-2146 GCA_045613005.1 Acutalibacteraceae bacterium
ACCTCAGAATTTTCCATAAAGCCCAAAAATGACTTTATAAACCTTATGTGTATTCACGGTGAGCTTCGTGCTGATTTAGGGTCTGACTATAATTCTATCACCGATACCTTCCTTAGAAACAGCGGTATGGACTACGTAGCACTAGGTCACGTTCACAAGCGTACCGAAATTGGTAAAATCGGTAATACCTTTTGTGCTTACTGCGGATGCAGTGAGGGTCAGGGCTTTGACGAGCTTGGTGACAAGGGTGTATATCTCGGCACCGTTGCAAAGCGCGAAGTAAATCTTGAATTTAAAAGTGTTTGCCGCCGTATGCATATAACCGAGGATATAAACATAGAAGGTATCCCCTCTTCCCCCGAAATCGCTGAGGCTATTTTGAATTATTTGCAAGAAAAATACGGTGATAATTTCTCAGAAAACCTTTACAAAATTATACTCACAGGAAGCCTTGATAAAAATACTGAGATAAATATTAGCGAGATTTCTAAAAGACTTGAAAACAAGCTGTACTTTGCAAAAATTAAGGATAAAACCGAACCTGCAATAAATCTTAATGAGTTGGCAAACGAAAATTCACTAAAGGGAATTTTCGTGAAAAAGATGCTTAAAAAAATAGCGCTTGACGACCAAAATAAGCAAAAATATATTTACGCTTTAAAACTAGGTCTTAAGGCTTTCAGCACGGAGGGTGAGCTATATGAAGATAAATAAAATTTATATAAGCGCCTTCGGCGGTCTTAAAGACTTTACACTAGAACTAAAGGACGGTCTCAACATAATCCACGGTCAGAACGAGGACGGTAAAACCACCGTTATGGCATTTATAAAGGCTATGTTTTACGGCACGGGCGGAAAGGTTAAAAGCCTTGAAAACAGTATTCGAGCACGCTACACACCGTGGGATAATTCTGCTATGGGAGGTAGAATTTATTTTACGGCCTGTGGTGTAGATTATATTCTGGAACGAGAGTTTAGAAAATCCGATTCGACCGACCGTGTAATACTTACAAATTCTCTCTCGGGCGAGAGCGAGGCGGTGGAATCGGATATCGGCCTTCGCTTTTTAGGACTTAGTGCCGAAGGCTTTGAAAAGAGCGTCTTTATAAGCTCGTTTGTATCTGGTCTTGCCGAATCAGATGCTGTGGGAGAGCTAAATTCAAAGCTTTCAAATTTAGCGCTTACAGGTGACCAAACCGTTTCATACCAATCTGTTGCCGATAGAATTACCGCCAGTAAAGAAAAACTGATTTCAAAATCAGGCAGAACGGGCAGCTACGTTAAGGGTATGGAAGCACTCAAGGTTTTAAGCGACAATTACGAAAGCTCAAAAATTGCGGCTAAAAGACAGCTTGAAATTTCTGAGGCTATAAACCTAAAGAGTGAAAAACTTAGCAAAGCGGAACTAAGGCTTAAAGCTGTTAAAGCCTTGCTTGACAGCAAGGACGACGCTCAAAAGCTCCAAAAATTAAAGGAATATTTAGAACAAAAAGAAAAGCTCGAACAACTCAAAAAGCGTTTTCTTTCAGATGACGGCAAGGAAATAAACTTTAAATCCTTAGAGTTTTGCATAAACAAATCCGAGCTTGCAAACAGTAAGGCAAACGCTTTGATGGCAGACATAGAAAAAATCAAAGAAGAAATAAAAATTTCCAGCACTCTTAATGCCGAGGACGCCGCAAGACAAATTGAAGAGCTTAAAAATAAAATTGCTATGCTAGAGCAAAGCGTAGATTCTCTTGCAACCGAGATTGAGGTTAAAAATGCAGAGTCCGAACAACTTAAAGTAAAATTTGAACAAAGCAAAACGGCTAAAAAGGCGTTTAATCCCCTGTTTTTAATTTTAGGCGGTGTTGCTGCCGTAATCGGTGCAGTTTTGTTTGCAGTATCGCTTATTCCCGCAGTTACAGTGCTCAGCATCGGTGTTATACTGCTTGTTTTATCATTTGTTATAAGACCGCAAAACAAGGCGCTTACCGCTTCTTTGCAGGCGTCTCTAGCACACGTGCTAAACCAGATAGCAGAGCTCAGAGAACAAAAAAACAGCGCTACGGGCGAAATTACTGCCCACAGCGGTAAAATGAATCTTTTAGCGGCGGCACTTAATACTGATAACGCACTAAAAGCCAAAAGAGAGGCTGACCTT
>JAZLAD010000017.1:0-2744 GCA_045613005.1 Acutalibacteraceae bacterium
AATAAGATTATCACCCGAAAAATCAGGGATTATCTTGTTTATTGCTAAAACAACCTCGTCGGTCAGCCGCTTATTCGGATGGCAAATATCACAGCTTATCCAAACAGTTTTTGCATTTTTACTTTCTATTACCATAGCCGAGGCAAAAATATCATCGTGCACCTTACCTGTGTATCTTGCAGGGATATTTCCCGCAATAGCTATTTTCCCGCTTGGCGTTATTTTACTGCTTCCAAAACCTATTTTCATATTTACACCACCTATTTTCAAGCTAAATTTTGCAACAAATTAAAAGCTAAATTATACAGTTGGCAAATGACTAGTTGCATAGGAAGTTAAAAGTATTCTAAGCCAAAAAGTAACCGCAACCGATGCCAAAGTAGCGGCAACTATCAGTAAGACAAAACGTCCGGTATACCATTTGCGATTCTTTATCAAAACAATGACGTTTGAAATCAGACAAAATATATCAAGAGGGAGAAGCGTTATAAACAGGCATAATATCCAAGCAAAGAAAGTCATATATAGTTTATCTAACGTGACCATCCATACAAATAAAAAGTTTAAGCCTATAGCAATAAAATATCCGGTTTGGATTATTGTTGTAATCATAAACCAAAGCTTTGTTTTCATACTGTTACCGCCTTTCGTTTGAGCTGAATTTTGCAATAAATTAAAAGCTAAATTGTTTTTCTCGTAGGGCTATTTCTTGTCTCCCGCCGAATTTTAACATTTAATTTTTATTTACGGTGTGAGCAAGCCCCCACCCTACGATTTATGTTTATAATACCATAAAACCCCATATTTTTCAAGAAAAAACACAGGTCAAGACCTGTGTTTTTAAGATTGTTATAAAACTTTTTCAGAAATTATACGGCAGATTTCGGATACGTTAGCGCTTTTTGAAAACTCAAATTTCACCTTACCGAGCCCCGAAAACCAAAGCTCTAACTCACTGTCTAAATCGAGCACACCCGCCGTTTCTACCGAATAGGACTGAACCTTGCTGTAGGGCAGAGAGGTGATATCCTTTTTAGCGCCCGTAAGACCTTGAACGTTTATTGCAATTATTCTCTTGTTTGTAAAAACTACACCGTCACGAATGGATTTAAAGGCGGATAAAATGCTCTCGCCGTCTGTAAAGAGAGGTGTAATAAGCGATGAATACTTACTGTTATCCACCTGTTTTAGTTTAAAATAAGAGGCATTTTTAAAATCAATCATTTGTACAACTCCTTTTAGCCTTTATATACTTTAAGTATTTACAAGTTAGGTTGAATTTTGCAAGGAGTTGTAACAAATTTTTATTTTAAGATAGGCGGATAAGTGCGGATTCGTGCGGATGAAGTGACACTGCTATACCGCCGAGTGTTCCATCCTCATTATAGAAGCTTCGCATTTCTTTACCGTCAACCGCTGTAGCCTTAGTATACTTTCCGCTGCTTAACATTACGGTCTTTTCGGTTGCGATATCCTGCTTTGCCTGGTCGTGATTTGAGTAATCAATTACTAAAAGCATTGTGTTGCCGTTTGTATCGTCAAATACAGTTATACCGCACTCTTTATCAGCCGCTACTGCCTCAGATGAGCTTAAACGCTTTATAAGCTCTATACTGTTATTTCTAAGCAGTACGCTCAAAGAATTACGTCCCATTTCAGGTTTGCGGAAGAAGTAGAATCGGCCAATAGCACCGGGTGCTATATTGTAAAGCGCCGTTCTGCCGTTAGTTAAAATAACGGGTGTTCCGTCGGCTGTGAGAATAGCCTTTGCGCCGTCAGCTGTGTAAGCCGCAACGGCGGTGTAAGGATAAACGTTTTCGTGCTGGTCATTAGCATCAACACCGTAGTAGTGAACCTCTTTTGGAGCGTATTTAACGCCAAACAGGTCTTCGAGTCCGTCAACTCTGCCTACCGCGATTATAGAAACACCCTCGTTATAGAGTTTTCTTACGTGGTCTAACACCTCTTGTGAAGCCGAGGTGGTTGACGGAAGAACTATTAAGTCGGTATCCTTAGATGTTAACGTTAAAAAGGTTTTCCAGGAGGCAAAGAAGCCTGCGGGCAAGCCTGCCAGACGAGAAGTTTCATAAAGATAACCCATACCCTCTTCGCTGATATTATACGGCGCTCTCCAGCCCGGGAAGTCCTCCTCAAAGGCATCGTCGTTCTTATCAAACTCGCAGATATAAACCGCAGAGCGCAACGGACGTTGTGGCTTATAATCCAAAACGTATTTCCAATCCCTTATGAATGGGTCGATATCCTTGTCAGTAAGGTCGCTCTTCATAAATCCGTAGGTGTTCCAATAAGCAAAGCCATCGTCTGTTTTACGGGCGGTATTGTAAACGTATTCACGGGTTAGTGTGGTGTTAAACCAATCGGGCATAACGTATCCGCCAACGGGTGGGTGAGCGAAATACACAGCGCCGTCAATACATCCACCGGGTGAGGATTTATACTGCTCGGGATACATAACTAAATTAGGTGTCTTAACAAGTGTTGCACCTGCACCGAAAGCACCGCGATAGGTCTGATAGGTGCAAGAGAAGGGATAATCCTCATACTGTGCAAAGCCTGTGAAAATAACGTCGGATAGCGTTTCATCATTTTCAAAGCCGTAGAAACGGGCAAGGTTTGAAGTACGCATATTGGCAACGTACACGTTATAAGGGCCGTAACAAGCGCGTTTGAATTTAGGATTAATTTCACTAAAGGTCTTGTTTTGCTCTTCTAAGCACTCAAAT
>JAZLAD010000018.1:0-2214 GCA_045613005.1 Acutalibacteraceae bacterium
GTGCCCCTGCTCGGTATAAAGTACACCCGAGCCTTCGCCTGTTGACTCACTGCTTCCTCCGAAGAAGCTTGAAACCGACGTGGTTGTTCTAATGCCCACAACCGAGCCTGACGTTTTAGCGGCTACCGTTTGCGCTGCAGATCCTATAACAGAAAGCGTACTCTCAGGTTGATTTGAATCGGGCAGGTCGGTCACGTTACCCGCTTGATCATCAGTATCGGTATTATCGTCAGATATAGAAGGCAATTCGCCCTCATATACGTAATCGTTACCACCGTCCGAAGAAGTATAGTCTTTCATAAGATACATTGCACCGAAGCTGCCGACAGTTCCTATAACCGCTGCTAAAACGGCGGCTACTATAACAACGCCTACACCATACCTCTTCTTTTCCTTTTTCGGTTTTTCTACAGGTGTATACTGCGCAGTTTGGGACTGCGTGTAGGTATCGCTCGGGGTATAGGAATAAACGCTACCTTGTGACGTATATGGATTTTTATAGGTAGTATCAATGTCATCCTGAATTATGCTTTCTTTGGTATGACTATAAAAGCCCCCGTCAGCAGTATCGGTATAGGTTGCCTCATCGAAGCCGCTTATATTTCCTTGCGGAGTATTTATGTCAATATTTTCAGACGAAGGTATTGCATTGTTTTCATTGTTTTCTAGCATACTATCCTTCCTTTCAATTTCTATTATAATATGATTTTAATATATTTCAACAACTTATTTATGAACTGAAAGTAAACAATAATACTAATTTTTAACTTTTTTCTTGCAAAAAGACTTGCAAAATATAATAAATAGTGATATTATGTAGTTTGTAAATGCTATGACGAAGAAAAGTATAGTCTTATTTTAAAGAGTCAAGAGAGAAACTGCCGAGGCTGTAAGCGGTTTTACCTTTAAAGACTAGAAGTTCCCTTCTGAGCATCATTGCCGAACACAAAAGTAAGTGATGACGGTTCAGCTCCGTTACAGGCTGTGAGAGTGTTTGCTCTTTGAGCGAAAATTACGGGTGGTACCGCGGAGTTTGAATCTTAGCTTCGTCCTGTTTTTATGGGACGGAGTTTTTTTATTTTTAAGTTTTTTAAAAATTTTGGAGGATAGATTATGAAAAACCAACTTGAAGCAATTAAATCGGCAGCTCTTGATGCCGTAAATTCGGCTTCTGACCAAAAACAGATCGAGGAGCTAAGGGTTAAATACCTCGGCAAAAAGGGTGAGCTAACCGCTATTTTAAAGCAGATGGGTTCTCTCTCTCCTGAAGAGCGCCCTGTTATGGGTCAGCTTGTAAATGAGGCTAAGGCTGTTTTAGAGGCAGCTATCGGTGAAAAAAATGCAGTTTTAAAGGAAAAAGCTATCGAGTTAAAGCTCAAAGAGGAGGAACTCGATATCACTATGCCTGCTAAGAAAGGCTCGGTTGGCAAACTGCATCCTTTAAACACAGTGCTTAACGATATGATTGATATATTTCAGTCTATGGGTTTTGATATTCTTGACGGCCCCGAGGTTGAGACCGACCACTATAATTTTGAATGCTTAAACGTTCCTCAGGACCATCCCGCAAGAGATATGCAGGATACCTTCTATCTTGCTGAAAATCTATTGCTTCGTACACAAACCTCAGCAGCACAGGTTAGAACTATGGAAACCAGAAAGCCACCCATCCGTATTATCTGCCCCGGCAGAGTTTTCAGAGCTGACGAGGTTGACGCTACACACTCCCCTGTTTTCCATCAGATTGAAGGCCTTGTTGTAGATAAAGGCGTTACCATGTGCGACCTTAAGGGCGTTCTTGAACAGTTTGCTCAGGAAATTTACGGTAGTGACACCAAGGTTAAATTCCGTCCGTCCTTCTTCCCCTTTACCGAGCCTTCGGTTGAGGTTGACGTTTCCTGTTCAGAATGTGGCGGTAAGGGTTGCAGAGTATGTAAGGGTAGCGGTTGGATTGAAATTTTAGGTGCAGGTATGGTGCATCCTAACGTTCTCCGCAGCTGCGGTATCGACCCTGAGGTTTACAGCGGTTTTGCTTTCGGTATCGGTCTTGACCGTCTTACAACCACAAGATATAAAATCAGCGATATCCGTCTGCTCTTTGAAAACGACAAGCGTTTTCTTGAACAGTTTTAATTAGGGGGTAGTTCTATGAAGATTTCACTTAATCATTTAAAAAATTACGTTGATATAAACGTTCCTGTAAACGAGCTTTGC
>JAZLAD010000019.1:0-2718 GCA_045613005.1 Acutalibacteraceae bacterium
TTCCCATAGCATCTAAAATTGAATTGCAAATCATAATTTTACCTTTCAAATATGTCTTTTTTAACATTATATGGCAAGTATATCACATCTGCAACCTTTTTTCAATTTATAATTTTATTTTTTACAAATAAAAATGTCCCGACGTATATTAACGACGGGACTAAAAATTTCAGTTGGTTTATTCACTTTTCTTCAAAATATATTCTAAAAACTGCTCGCAACCGTACTTTATATCCTTATACACGGCGTCGAAATTTCCGTAATACCAAGGGTCGATTATATCTCTAGGTGTTGCAGTAAAATCTAGCAATTTAAACACCTTATTTTCAGTATCGGAACCAACAATACTTAAAATGCCTTTAATGTTTTGTTGTTCCATTGCCAAGATATAATCAAATTTTTCGTAATCTTCTTTTCTTATTTGTCTTGATATTCGATTGTAGAACGGGATTTTATGTTTTTTTAAGATATCCTGAGCCTCGGGGTATACACCCAGCCCATATCTTTCGTTGTAACTGCTGGTTGCAGCCGAATCAACAAAAAACATATCCTCTAAGCCTTTTTCCTTTAATATATCCTTGAAAACAAATTCTGCCATAGGGGAGCGGCAGATGTTGCCTAAGCACACAAATAATACTTTTTTCATTATAACACCTTGCTTAAGAAATCACGAAGGCGAGGGGATTTTGGATTTGAAAATACCTCTTCGGGTGTGCCTTCCTCAGCAATTACACCGTTATCAATAAATATAATCCTATCTGCAACCTCTCTTGCAAAGCCCATTTCGTGAGTTACTATCGCCATGGTCATACCTGATTTTGCAAGGTCCTTAATAACGTTTAAAACTTCGCCTACCATTTCAGGATCAAGTGCGCTGGTCGGCTCGTCAAAAAGCATCACCTCAGGGTCCATACAAAGCGCACGAACAATAGCAACACGCTGTTTTTGTCCGCCTGATAGCTGAGAAGGATATGCGGTGCATCTATCGGCTAGTCCTACCTTGTTAAGTAAATCCATAGCTTTTTTTACTGCTTCCTCCTGAGATAAGCCTAATAGCTTTATGGGGGCTATGGTCATATTCTTTAAAATTGTCATATGAGGGAAGAGGTTAAACTGCTGGAAAACCATTCCCATCTTTTGACGGTGGAGATTTATATCGGTTTTAGGGTCGGTAATATCGGTATCGTTTAAATAAATCTTACCGTCGGTTGGATATTCAAGAAGGTTAAGGGTGCGTAAAAAGGTTGATTTACCCGAACCTGAAGCACCGATAATTACAACAACCTCTCCCTTTTTAATTTCGGTGTTTATACCCTTTAAAACGTGGATATCGCCGAAGCTTTTATGGAGGTTATCTACCTTTATAATTGTGTTATCAGTGGTCACTCTTACGCAACCTCCTTTCGAGAATACCGAGTAGCTTGGTCAGAATTATAACTATAACCAAATATATAGCCGCAAGTGTTAGGTATGGCACGTATGCCTGGTAGGTTTTACTAACTATATTTTGAGCCTGTTTTGTAACGTCACGAAGGGCAATAACCGATACAAGCGAGGTATCCTTAAGCAGTGTAATCATCTCGTTGCCAAGAGCGGGGAGAATGTTCTTAATAGCCTGTGGAATGATTACGTACCACATTGTTTGTATGTAGTTAAAGCCAAGGCTTCGTCCCGCCTCTGTTTGACCTACGTTTATAGACATAAGTCCTGAACGCGCAATTTCTGCAACGTATGCACCTGAGTTTATACCGAGCGTTATAATACCACAGAAAATCATACCTAAATCTGTCTTTGGTACCATAATAACAAAGCCCATAATAAGAAGCTGAACCATCATAGGTGTACCGCGGATTACGGTGAGATAGATATTGCAAAGGCTGTTAAAAAAGCGAAGTACAAACGGCGGCTTTTTTGCAACGTAGCTATCGTGTGAGGTGCGCACAATTGCTACGATGATACCAAGTATCACGCCGAGAATTAAAGCGCCGATGGTAACTATAAAGGTTATTTTTAATCCATCGGTAAAAAATTTCCAACGATCCTGGTATATAAAGGTTTGGTATAGCTGATAAATAAACTCTTGCAACCACTCAGGACAGGAGAGTACCCAAGAGGGAGCGGTTTCTATCCAGCTCGAAAAGGTTAAAAAACCCATATTTTGCATCCTTTCTATAAAACGCTTAAAAAAGAGCGGCATTA
The DNA here is from genome assembly GCA_045613005.1 of Acutalibacteraceae bacterium. GTDB lineage: Bacteria > Bacillota > Clostridia > Oscillospirales > Acutalibacteraceae > UBA737. The sequence continues at coordinate 2,200 of JAZLAD010000019.1, forward strand.
ATAAAAATGTCGCTCTTTTTTAAAATAAATCAAGAGAGATTTGATTATTCGGCAGGAATGTACTTCTTTATAATTTTATCAATAGTACCGTCTTCTTTGAGTTCTTTTAATGCATCGTTTACCTTCTTGAGTAATTCATCGTTATCCTTAGAAATAGCGATTGCATAATCTTCAACTACGTATTCTGTTTCAAGAATCTTAAGACCTGCATTTGCCTTAACGTAATTTTTAGCAGGCTCGTTATCGATAACAACGCAATCAACCTGACCGTTAACAAGAGCGGCAACAGCTAAAGCTCCGTTATCATACTGCTTAACGTTTTCCTGGCCGTAGTCGTCGGTGCAGTAAGCATCGCCAGTAGTACCGGTCTGAACGCCTATCTTTTTACCTTCAAGATCGTCAGCGGTAGCGATAGCAGAACCTTCTTTTACAATGATTACCTGAACGCCTGTAGCATATGTATTAGAGAAATTAACAGCCTCTTTACGCTCGTCGGTAACTGTCATACCTGCAAGAACC
>JAZLAD010000020.1:0-2104 GCA_045613005.1 Acutalibacteraceae bacterium
GAGCAAAAAGGCTGATAAAGATAATATCACCACAAAGATAAACTTAAGTGATACCGTCACGGCGCCTATAAAAAAAGGTGATAAAATAGGCAGTATCGGCGTTTATTTAGGTGACGAGGAAATAGGTACGGTTGATATAACAGCCGCCACAGGTGTAAAAAGATTAACCTTTAAATCGGCACTTGCGTGGCTTATATCCGCTCTGTTTAGGGCTTAGAAGTGAATTTTGTAAAAAATTTATGAAGGTTGTATAAAAAACACTTGCAATGCAAAGTAAAATACTGTAAAATAAAACTATAAAAAGTTAAAGAAGGAAGTTATTAAATGGCACTTAAGTTCAACACATCTTATGCAAAACAGTTTATAAGAGAAAATGACCTTGTAGGTCTTAAAAGTCAAGTGAGTGCGGCTCACGATTTAGTAAATAACCGAAACGGTCTCGGAAACGACTTTTTGGGTTGGGTAGATCTACCCTTTGATTACGACAAAGAGGAATTTGCGAGAATTAAGAAGGCTGCCGCTAAAATCAAAGAGGATACCGACGTATTAGTTGTAATCGGTATCGGCGGTTCATATCTTGGCGCTCGCGCAGCTATCGAGTTTTTGAGAGGACCTTACTATAATTCACTAAGAAACGGTGTTCCCGAAATTTACTTTACAGGTAATAGCATCAGCGGCTCTAACCTTGCAGACCTTTTAAAGCTCTGCGAGGGAAAGCGTGTATCTGTTAACATTATTTCAAAATCAGGTACAACAACCGAGCCTGCTATCGCATTCAGAGTATTCAGAAAGTATTTAGAGGAGAAATACGGTGAGGAAGAGGCTGCAAAGCGTATCTACTGCACCACCGATAAGGCAAGAGGCACACTCAAGAAGTTAGCTGACGAAAAGGGCTACGAAACCTTTGTAGTGCCGGATGATGTTGGCGGAAGATTCTCAGTTCTTACAGCAGTAGGTCTTTTACCTATCGCCGCAGCAGGTGCTGACATTGATAAACTAATGGCGGGCGCTCAGGCTGCCGCTAAGGATTATAACGTGCCTGATATGGATAAAAACCCATGCTATCAGTATGCGGCTATGAGAAACGCATTCTATCGCAAGGGCAAGGCTATAGAGCTTCTCGTTTCTTACGAGCCACGCTTTACAATGATGGCTGAATGGTTCAAGCAGCTTTACGGCGAGAGCGAAGGCAAGGATAACAAGGGTCTTTTCCCAGCATCCGTTACCTTCTCTACCGACCTTCACTCTTTAGGTCAGTTCGTTCAGGACGGTACAAGAATAATGTTCGAAACTGTAGTTACTATAGCTGACAATGGCGACGATATCGTTATCGAAAAGGAAGAAAACGACGGTGACGGTCTTAACTTCCTCGCAGGCAAAACAATGTCTTACGTTAATGAAAAGGCATTCGAGGGCACTGTGCTAGCGCATACCGACGGTGGCGTTCCAAACTTTGTTATAGCACTCGACAAGGCGGACGAAGAGCATTTAGGCAGACTTGTTTACTTCTTCGAAAAGGGCTGTGCAATTTCGGGCTATATGTTAGGCGTAAATCCGTTTGACCAACCGGGTGTTGAGAGCTACAAGAAGAATATGTTTGCACTCCTCGGTAAACCGGGTTATGAGGCTCAGAAAGCAGAGCTGGAAGCCAGACTTTCAAAAAACTAACGTGGTAAAAAACCGCAAATAGCGGTATTAATATAAAGGAGTTGTTTTAAATGATTAAACTCATCATCGGAAAAAGAGGTTCGGGTAAAACCAAGAGGTTAGTAGACCTTGTAAACGCAGCAGCAGAAGCTAGTCTTGGCAACGTTGTATGCATCGAAAAGGGCGATACACTTACCTTCTCCGTTACACATAAGGCTCGTCTTATCGACGCTGACGCTTGCGGTATCAGCGGTTATGATGAATATTACGGTTTCTTAGCAGGTATTAAAGCAGGCAATCACGATATTACCCATATCTGCGGTGACGCTACACTTCGTATCGGCACACGCAATTATGAGGAACTTGCAGCATTCTTCGAGAGAATTAATAAAATCGAAGGCGTTGAGTTCTTATTCACCGTTTCTTGCGACGAAGCAGAGCTTCCTGCAAAGATTTT
>JAZLAD010000021.1:0-2963 GCA_045613005.1 Acutalibacteraceae bacterium
CATCGTTATATCCGGGGCATAAAACCAGCTGACAGTTAATTTTAATACCCGCCTCGTTTAAACGCGGTATTATTTCAAGCACCTTACCCGCATTTTTATTCTTCATCATTCGGGCACGAAGCTCGGGGTTTGTGGTGTGTACCGAGATATTTATAGGGCTTATGTGCATCTTTATTATTCTGTTTATTTCGTGCTCGGTTATGTTGGTTAGCGTTATATAGTTGCCAAACAAAAAGGAAAGACGCGAATCGTCATCCTTAAAATAAAGGCTATCGCGAAGACCTTTAGGCAATTGGTCGATAAAACAGAATATACACTTGTTTTTGCAAGAGTGCTTCTTATCCATAAGATAGCTGTTAAATTCAAGACCTATTTCCTCGTATTCGTCCTTTTTAATCTTAACCTTTCGGGACTTTCCGTTTTTATCAATTATCTCTAAAACGAGCTTTGAGTTGTTTTGATAAAAGCGATAGTCAAGCACGTCGATTATCTGCTCACCATCTATGGAAACCAAGGTTTCTCCCGATAAAATTTTAGCTTTATCAGCGGCACTACCCTTTTGCACAAAGTCAATGATAACCGACATAATTCACCCCGTAAAACTTTTAACATACTTATACATAATATATTATATATAAATTTTACCAAAAAACAAGAGGAGGAACAAAAAATTCCTCCTCTGTCTTTAAAAAAATTATTATTCTTCTACCTTAACTACCTCGCGGCCGTTGTATTTACCACATGAAGGGCAAAGTCTGTGAGGACGCTTGTAGTTGCCGCAAGATGCACATCTTACGAGCGCAGGAGCCTCGAGTTTCCAAAGGTTATTTCTTCTCTTGTCTCTTCTAGCTTTTGACGTTTTTCTCTTTGGTACTGCCATTATCAGCACCTCCTTAAAATAGTGGTTATTAAAGTTTTAATTAATACAAAATTAATCCTCAAGCAATTCTAAGAGCTTTGCAAGTCTAGGGTCTACTTCCCTATGGTCACACGAACAGTCGCCCTCATTTAAGTTTTTTCCGCACTTTAAACAAATACCCTTGCATGTCTCTTTACAAAGGTGTTTGGTGGGAAAGCTTAAGAATACCTCGGAAAATATGAGCTCGTCCACATCAAGCTTCATATCGGGCACTGTTATAATTGTATCGCTCTGCTCACCCTCTATTGAGGTGGCAAGCTGTCTTTCAAGCTCAAAGACGCATTTGGATACCGTTTCGACACCGCATCGGTCACAAGGCGCTGAAAAATCATAAGCAACGTTAAGCTTTAGATTTACCACGTCCGCCTTATTGAACACACTACCAATAACCTTTACAGGCTCCCTTACAGGAAAATTTCCGTAATATTCGGTATCGCTCATATCAAGTTCCATATTGATTTCCTGCGATTTTACCCTTCCGGAAAATAAACCTTTAAGGTCGAGTATCATAATAACACCCCTTATTAGCGCAATGTCACAACGATAATTATATAATTACAGTGCTGTTTTGTCAAGACAAAATTTAGAAATAATCACTTATTTGTAAACACTGGATAATAAATCGCATTTTTATCCTGCGATTTTTAACCTTAATCGCAATTTATCGCTTATCATGGCTATAAATTCGCTGTTTGTAGGCTTACCCCGTTCGTTTTGTACGGTGAATCCGAAGTATGAATCGAGCATATCTACGTCACCTCTGTCCCACGCAACCTCAATAGCGTGACGGATTGCGCGTTCTACCCTCGATGAAGTTGTTTTATACTTTTTGGCTACCGTAGGATATAAAAGCTTTGTAACCGAATTTATAATTTCAGGCTCCTTAACCGATAAAACTATCGCCTCTCTTAAATAGTGATATCCCTTTATATGTGCAGGTACACCAATTTGATGTATTATTTCGGTTATCATAAGCTCAAGTCCCGTATCAGTGACAACGTTATCCTTTATAAGCATTGGAGTTTGCTCATTTTTCCAGCCTGAAAGCTGAATAATTCTTTTTGCCATAACGTCCATATCAAACGGCTTTAAGAAATAATAACTCGCTCCCGCATTCAAGGTTTCACGCTCTAGACGCTGATTATCAAAGCTCGACATGGTCATAACCATCGGGCGCTCTTTCTCGTCCATCAGGTTTATTTCGGCGAGCACACCTAAAATATCAAGGTTTGGCATAAATACGTCTGCAATTATAACGTCGGGCTTATAGGTTCTTATAGCATCTAAAACCTTTCTGCCATCCTTCTCGCATAGACTAACGTCCATTCCGTAGCTTTTAAGCGCACCTGCGCAGCTATGGCCGAGTTCTGTTGTGTCGTCGGCTATTGTTACTTTTAGTTTCTTTTCCATAATTTTTCCTCCTGAAATTTATTTGGTGTTCCATATATTACCATATAATTCTTCATATTTCAAGCATTTTTTGAGAATTTTTCCTGTTTTTTATCGCATTTTGTGGAAATATTCTATTTTTTACGAGAAAAATAATGTTTCTTTGACATTTTACAACATTTTATGTATAATAGAGTATAGAAAAATTTCGAATATTGCAGGAGGTGAAAATATGAAAAAGTTTTTTGAAGAATTTAAAGCCTTTGCCCTCAGGGGTAACGTTGTAGACCTTGCAGTTGGTATTATAATCGGTGGTGCCTTTACAGCCATTGTCACTTCATTCACCGCTAATTTTATACAACCTGTTTTAGATCTTGTAACGGGTGCGCGTAAAAGCTTTTTTTCTTGGAGTGAAATAGCAGGATATTTATCAAGCTTTGGCTCTGCTATCGTTAACTTTATAATTATTGCTTTTGTACTGTTCCTAATGATAAAAGGAATAAACGCACTAGTTAAGGCAGGAGAAAAGAAAAAGGCGGAGGAAGCTACAAATACTCCCCCCACCACAAAGATTTGTCCTTTCTGCAAAAGCGAAATCGCGATAGACGCTGTTCGCTGTGCACACTGCACTTCCGAGTTACAGTAAAACTAAAAA
>JAZLAD010000022.1:0-9959 GCA_045613005.1 Acutalibacteraceae bacterium
ATTTTATCTAAAAAGTTAAGAGATATCTCTTGGCTCTTTTTAGTGTGACCTGCCGCACTAAAGCAAAATACTGTTAAAAATATAGTTAAGCCTATTGATACTATAAGTAAAAACGGCATCGCATAGCGCATTGAATAGCCTGTTTTTGTGAGGTTATATAGCACAAAGAATCGGTCGGTAAATTCCATTTTCTGCGGTATAAAAACCGAAACTTTTATAAGTTGTTTTTCTATACGCGTAACCTCTACGTCGTTTTTAAAAGCAAAATATTGCTGTGTATTATTTTTTTGATAATAAACCTCGTCTTCGGTATATATATTACCGTCGCTATCTGCGAATCTTTCTATATAGTAATCGCCCGAAACCTTGGCAATAAGTTTCTCATTATTATAGTTTGAAAATAGCTTTTCACCACTGCCATCGACAACCTCAAGCTTTACGTTTTTATCCCTATAATAATACTCGGCGTTTTTATAAAGGTATCTGTTATATGCGTGATTAAGTTCACTCTCAGCAGCACCCCTCATAACCGATTCGTATATACTATCCTTACTTCTTGTGTAAAAATCGTAATAGACCATAAAGCCTATACTGATTGCGCTGACAAAGGTTAACAAAATAGTTATATACAATAAAACAAGTGATACTATTTTAGCCCAAAGGGCTGATTTTAGTTTATCCATACCTATTTCACCGCCTCAAACTTATATCCTCTACCCCACACTACCTTTATGTATTTAGGCTCTGCAGGATTAACCTCGATTTTTTCTCTTAAATGCCTTATATGCACGGCAATTACGCCCTCTGCCGCAAAGCCGCATTCGTTTCTGATGCTTTCGTAAATTTCCTTTTGTGATAACACCATTCCTACGTTTTGCATAAGAAGTTTAAGTATATTATATTCGGTTGGAGTGAGCGATATATCGCATCCGTCAACCTTAACTATTTTAGCCTTATCGTTAAGCTCTACGCCGCCTATTAATATTATATCATTAGAAATACTGTTTTGGTCAACGCCGAGCTTTGTATAGCGTCTTATTTGTGAGCGAACTCTTGCTATTAACTCTATAGGGTTAAATGGCTTTGTAACGTAATCATCGGCTCCCACGTTTAGACCTAAAACCTTATCACTATCCTCAGATTTTGCTGTTAGAAGTATTATTGGCATATTATGCTTTTCTCTTATTTTAAGCATTGCCTCAATTCCGTCACAAACAGGCATCATAATATCCATTATAATAAGATGAATTTGCACACTATCGGCTAAAACCTGAGCCTGTTCGCCGTTTGATGCCGTGATAACATTATAATCTTCTGCTTCAAGATATATCTTAATTGCAGAAACTATGTCTTTTTCATCATCACACACAAGTATATTGTACATAAAGCTCATCCCCTTTTTATATTTAAAGTATAGCAGAAAACTTTTTAAGATAAAAGGGGGTAAATTATTAAGGTTTTATTAACAAATAATTTATTTGTTTTTTAGATAAAACAAAAGAGCCTCCCTTACGGGAAGCTCTTTGAAAGTTTAAGATAAGAATAAAATTATTCGTTAATCTTTGTAACAACACCGGAACCAACGGTTCTGCCGCCTTCACGGATAGCGAAACGTAAGCCCTCTTCGATAGCGATAGGAGTGATGAGCTCAACGTCCATCTCTACGTTATCGCCAGGCATACACATTTCTGTGCCTGCTGGAAGAGATACAACACCGGTAACGTCGGTAGTTCTGAAGTAGAACTGTGGACGATAGTTGTTGAAGAATGGGGTATGACGGCCGCCTTCTTCCTTGTTCAGTACGTATACCTGACCACGGAACTTGGTGTGTGGGTTGATAGAGCCTGGCTTACAGAGAACCTGACCACGCTCAACTTCGTCACGGCTTACGCCACGGAGAAGTGCACCAACGTTGTCGCCTGCCTCACAGTAGTCAAGAGTCTTACGGAACATTTCCATAGAAGTAACAACTGTCTTCTTTCTCTCGTCGGTAAGACCGATGATTTCAACTTCGTCACCTGCGTTTAACTGGCCACGCTCAACACGGCCGGTAACAACGGTACCACGACCAGAAATGGTCATAACGTCCTCAACAGGCATAAGGAATGGCATATCAGCCTTACGGTCTGGAGTTGGGATATAGCTGTCAACTGCATCCATAAGCTCAGCGATAGGAGCGTATACTGGATCTGCAGGATCGGTAGAAGCAGAATCGAGAGCCTGGAAAGCAGAACCCTTAACGATAGGAGTATCGTCGCCTGGGAACTCATACTTATCAAGAGTCTCACGGATTTCCATCTCTACGAGCTCGAGAAGCTCTTCGTCGTCAACAAGGTCAGTCTTGTTCATGAATACAACGATGTATGGAACGCCAACCTGACGAGCGAGAAGTAAGTGCTCCTTGGTCTGAGCCATAGGACCATCAGTAGAAGCGATAACGAGGATAGCACCGTCCATCTGAGCAGCACCGGTGATCATGTTCTTAACATAGTCAGCGTGTCCGGGGCAGTCAACGTGTGCATAGTGACGAGCGTCTGTCTCGTACTCAACGTGAGCAGTATTAATTGTAATACCACGCTCTCTCTCTTCAGGAGCCTTATCGATGTTTGCATAATCCTCGAAGGATGCCTGACCCTTTAAAGAAAGGTACTTTGTAATTGCAGCAGTAAGAGTGGTCTTACCATGGTCAACGTGACCGATTGTACCAATGTTAACATGGGGCTTGTTTCTTTCAAATTTTGCCTTTGCCATTGTGATTTTCCTCCTTAAATATCGTGTAAATTATCACATTTCTTAGTTTAACAAATAATACTTAAAATTTCAAGTATAATTTATATTTTTATTAATCTTTCTTCGATCTTGAAGAAATAATCTTTTCAGCGATGCTCTTTGGAACTTCCTTATAACCGTCTGGTTCCATTACATACTGGCCACGGCCCTGTGTCTTGGAACGAAGGTCGGTAGCGTAACCGAACATATCGCCGAGAGGTACTCTAGCGTTAATCTGCTTAACACCTGCGCGGTCCTCAAAGCCCTGAATCTCACCACGGCGAGAGTTAAGGTCACCGATAACGTCGCCCATATATTCTTCTGGAACGAGAACGGTTACCTTCATGATAGGCTCTAAGAGTGCAGGATCAGCTAGACGGCAAGCCTCTTTGAATGCCATAGAACCGGCAATCTTAAACGCCATTTCAGAGGAGTCAACCTCGTGATATGAACCGTCGTAGAGGGTTACCTTAACGTCAACTACAGGATAACCTGCAAGAACACCTGCTTGTAATGCGCCCTGAATACCGTTATCAACAGCAGGAATATATTCCTTAGGAACGGTACCGCCTGTTACGGCGTTGATGAATTCATAGCCCTTACCTGTCTCGTTAGGCTCAACAATGATCTTAACGTGACCGTACTGACCTGAACCACCTGACTGACGCTTATACTTGGTTTCGTGGTCAACCTTCTTGCGAATGCTTTCTTTGTAAGCAACCTGAGGTGCACCAACGTTAGCCTCAACCTTAAATTCACGAAGTAGACGGTCAACGATAATCTCAAGGTGTAACTCACCCATACCAGCGATAATGGTCTGACCGGTTTCTTCGTCTGTGTAAGCCTTGAAAGTTGGGTCTTCTTCTGCAAGTTTTGCAAGAGATAAGCCCATCTTTTCCTGACCAGCCTTGGTCTTAGGCTCGATAGCTACACGGATAACAGGCTCAGGGAAGTTCATAGACTCAAGGATAATTGGGTTCTTCTCGTCACAAAGAGTATCACCAGTTGTGGTGTTCTTAAGACCAACCGCAGCAGCGATATCACCTGAGTAAACGGTTTCAATCTCTTCTCTGTGGTTAGCGTGCATCTGAAGAATACGGCCGAGTCTTTCTCTGTTCTGCTTAACAGAGTTGTAAACGCCTGTACCTGCATCAATGGTACCTGAATATACACGGAAGAAGCAAATCTTACCTACGAATGGGTCGGTAGCAATCTTGAATGCGAGAGCTGAGAATGGCTCTGTATCACAAGAATGTCTAACTTCCTCTTCGTCAGTATCAGGGTTTACACCCTTGATAGCTTCAACGTCGGTAGGAGCAGGCATATAATCAACAACAGCGTCAAGTAATGGCTGAACGCCCTTGTTTCTGTAAGAAGTACCGCAGCAGATAGGAACCATTGTATTGTTAATGGTTGACTGACGGATGATCTTCTTAATCTGCTCAGTTGTAGGCTCTTCGCCTTCAAAATACTTTTCCATAAGCTCTTCATCTTGCTCAACAATGTGCTCGATGAGTTCTGTACGGTACTGGTTAGCGAGTTCTAACATATCCTCAGGGATAGCTTCCTCTCTAACGTCTTTACCAAGGTCATCATAGTAAACGATAGCCTTCATTTCAACTAGGTCGATGATGCCCTTGAAGGTGTCCTCAGAGCCGATTGGCAACTGAATCGGAACACCGTTGCAATTAAATCTGTCCTTAACCATGCTAAGAACACGATAGAAATCGGCACCCATAATGTCCATCTTGTTAACGTAGATCATACGGGGAACCTTATATTCGTCAGCCTGACGCCATACGGTTTCAGACTGTGGCTCAACACCACCCTTTGCACATAGAACGGTAACAGAACCGTCAAGTACACGAAGTGAACGCTGAACTTCAACTGTAAAGTCAACGTGTCCTGGGGTGTCGATTATATTGATACGATGGTCTTTCCAGAAACATGTGGTAGCAGCAGAAGTAATGGTAATACCTCTCTCCTGCTCTTGCTCCATCCAGTCCATAGTTGACGCGCCATCATGAGTTTCACCCAACTTACGGTTAATACCTGTATAGAAGAGTATACGCTCTGTTGTGGTAGTCTTACCAGCGTCAATGTGAGCCATAATACCAATATTTCTTGTCATTTCAAGTGATACTTTTCTTGGCATTTTAACCTCCATCCGCTATTACGCGGTCATTCGCATTGACAGAATATTACCATCTGTAGTGAGCAAAAGCCTTGTTTGCTTCTGCTGTTCTGTGCATTTCTTCACGTCTCTTAACGGAGTTACCTAAACCGTTAACAGCATCTAAAATTTCAGCTGCGAGACGCTCCTTCATTGTACGCTCGTTACGAGCACGGCTAAACATAGTTAACCAACGCAGAGCTAGTGTCTGCTTTCTTTCCGGACGAACCTCAAATGGTACCTGATAGGTGGCACCACCCTTACGAACTGCCTTACATTCGAGCTGTGGCATAATGTTTTCCATAGCTGCATCGAAAGCTTCTAGTGGGTCCTTTCCGGTCTTTTCACTGATAATGTCGAAAGCACCGTAAACTATCTTCTGGGCTACACCCTTCTTACCGTCAAGCATAATGTTATTGATAAGGCGGGTAACCTTCTTTGAATTATAGATAGGATCCGGCAATACATCACGTTTTGCAATAAAGCCTCTTCTTGGCACTTTACTTCCCTCCTTCATAGTGATGATATCATAGGTACTCGAGTTTTGAATTCCCCGTAGAACCAAAGCCAAGGCGAATATAATAAAATATATATAAACGCCGCTGTGGTATATACAGCAGAGATTCTTTAGTTTTAATTACTTCTTCGCACCTGCTTTTGGTCTCTTTGCTCCATATTTGGAACGGGACTGCATTCTGTTTGCAACACCCTGTGTATCAAGGGTACCTCTTACGATGTGGTAACGCACACCAGGAAGATCCTTAACACGACCGCCACGGATAAGAACAACGCTGTGCTCCTGAAGATTGTGGCCTATACCTGGAATGTAAGCAGAAACTTCGATTCCGTTTGATAGACGTACTCTTGCGATTTTACGGAGTGCAGAGTTAGGTTTCTTAGGTGTAGAGGTTTTAACAGCAGTGCAAACGCCACGCTTTTGAGGTGAATCGTTATCGGTTAAACGACGATCCATAGAGTTAAAGCCCTTAAGCAAAGCAGGAGCCTTAGCCTTCTTCTCAATTGTCTGACGACCGTTGCGAACTAACTGGTTAAAGGTTGGCACTATTCCATTTCTCCTTTCTTTTAAATTTTTGCATAACGAAAATGCACGCATTTTCACACGCTAGAATATAATATCACCAAAATTCTAATTTGTCAACAAAAAAATTAAAAATCGGCCCTTAATTTTAAAGGACCGATTATATTATTGTTGTATAAGGTAAATTATGCTAATCGCTTAAAGGATTACGGTTGTTTCCTTGTTTGACATAGTATACGGACGGTATTTAACGCCTGCACTGTCAAACATTCTTTTCGAAGCCTTAACCGAATCGGTATCGCAGTATTTATCCTCGTAATAAATTACTTCCTTAACGCCTGACTGAATAAGTGCCTTAGCACATTCGTTGCAAGGGAAAAGTGTGGTGTAGCAGATAGCTCCCTTTACTGAGCCGCTGTGTGCATTAAGTATTGCGTTAAGCTCGGCGTGGCATACATATAAGTACTTAGAGTCAAGACCCTCTGCCCTCTCCCAGGGATACACGTCATCGCTACAGCAATGCGGCATACCGTTGTAGCCTACCGATACGATTTTGTTTTCACTGTCAACTATACAGGCGCCAACCTGTGTAGAGGGGTCCTTGCTTCGCTTCGCGGACATCAAAGCTATGCCCATAAAATATTCATCCCACGTTAAATACTCGGCGCGTTTCATAAATTTTACCTCCAAGTTTTCTAATACACACATATTATAATATATGTCAGTTCATTTTACAATCTTTTTCTTTAAGCAGAAAAATTGCTGTGAGCAGCATTATAATCGGGAAGATACAGCAAACTAAAAAGCCCGTGTTCAAATCGGTAACGTCGGCCACCGCACCCAAAATCCAAGGTCCTGTTGAACAGCCTGTATCGCCAAACAGCGCGCAAACGCTGAAAAGCCTAGTACCTCCGTTTGGGAAACGCGAGGCTGCAAGAGAAATCGTACCCGGCCAGGCAATGCTCACCGAAAATCCGCATAGTGCACAGGCAAGAAGTGAAAAAACGGGCATTTTGCAAACCGCAACTGCGAGATAACAGGCAAAACACAATATACTGTTAACGATAGTAACCTTGCGATAGGAAAATTTGCAGAGGTATTTTGCATAAATGATTCTGCCACTACCCATTAAAACAGCAAAGGCGAAAGGGCCTGTCAGGTCGCCTATTGTTTTAGAAACGCCCAAAGCGTTTTGTGCAAAAACAGATGCCCATTCCGACATTGCAATCTCGTTAGCACCCGCACACAGCATAAAAACGGCAAAGCATACAAACTCTCTTGTTTTGAAAATAGAAAGTGAGCCTTTGGTGTCGTGCTGCTTTGGTGGCTCTACCACAGGCACTCTCATAAAGAAAAACATATTAAAAAAGGGTATTATCGCCCATAAAAGCGGAATAAAGCGCCAATCAGAAAAGCCTAAAAGCTTTACAAGGAGGGTGGTTACACCTACGGTAAGTGCTTGTCCCCAACAGTAAAACGAATGTAAAAACGCCATATTTGCGGTTTTGTTTTCCTGAGGGATAAGCTCCATAATAGGACTCATTACGACCTCTATAATGCCGCTGCTAAAAGCGTAAATTACTACCGATATTACCACGGCGGAATAAAAATCCGTCATAACACTCGGTAATACGTATAATAAAACAAGACCTAAAGAGGCTAAAAAGTGACAGGCTATAGCGCTTCCCTTGTAACCTATAAGCTTTACTATATAAGGCGTCAGGAAGTCGGCTAAAATCTGTATTGCAAAGTTTATAAATAAAAGTCTGCCGAGTTGTTCGTAAGAAAGTCCATAATCCTTTTGAAAGATTATAAAAAGAATAGGCAGAAAGTTGTTGATTATTGCCTGAACGGTAAGTCCCATATAGCAGGCAAGTTTGGTTTTCTTATAGGAAACACTCATCCGTTGATTGCCTCAATAAGCGTTATAAGTTCATCAGGCTCTTTAAGCAAAAATCTGCTGCCTGATTTTTTTAGCTCGTCAGCCGAGCGAAAGCCCCAGAGCACACCCACCGGCAGAGCACCGCAGTTTAAGGCTGTTAGCATATCGACACCCGAATCACCGACAAATACACATTCATCGGAATTAACGTCAAGCTTATCTATTACTATAAATGCAGGTTCAGGGTCGGGCTTTGTGGGTACTCCCTCACGCTTACCTAATATGTAATCGAAGGTACCGTCACTAAAAAGTTTCTTTGAAAGAAGGTCGGTCATATCCTGTGCCTTGTTGGTTACAACCGCCAACTTCATTCCCTTTTCTCTCAGTTTATGTAATAGTGATTCTATACCATCGTACAAAACCGTTTCATCGGCAAAGTGTTTTGAATAGTATTCTAAAAAATCTGCTAAAACCTTTTGCTCGGTTTGTTCGTTTCTATCACTCTCGGGCAGGGATTTGTGAATTAAATTTCTCATTCCCCCGCCAACCTTCAGCTTATAGCTTTCAAGCTGATGTATGGGGTATCCGTATTTTTCTAATACGTAGTTTACGGCATTGCCTAAATCGTTTAACGTGTTGGCTAGTGTACCGTCTAAATCAAAAAGCACCGCTTTAATCATAAAACACCTCTAAGAAAAAAGTCCCGAGATGCCTGTTGGCGTTCCCGAGACCTTTGATTTCCATCTTTAATTAGATAGCTCTGGTTACTTTGCCTGAGCGTAAGCAACGGGTGCAGGCGTTGATTCTACGTGGAGAACCGTTGACGATAGCCTTAACCCTCTTAACATTTGGCTTCCAAGTTCTGTTGGAGCGTCTGTGTGAGTGGGAAACCTTAATTCCGAAAGAAATTTCTTTGTTGCAGATATCACATTTTGCCATGGTCTGCACCTCCTTTTTAAGTAAACCGACCCTTGTCGGTCGCATAGCAAAAGATATAATAGCATAAATAAAACAATAATGCAAGTATTTTTTTATAAAATGCCGTATTTTTTTAAGTTTTGTGAAATTTAATCATTTTCAGCTCTTTTTGGACGTAGCATTAGGTCAGTAACTACAGTATCAATAGGCTTGTTTTCATATAAAACTTTATAGCAGGTTTCTATTATCGGTAGTTCTACGTCATACTTTATAGCCAACTCGTGAGCCATAAGGGCGGCATAATAGCCCTCTACCGTACCAACCTCTGCTAAAGCAGTATTTACGTCAACACCTGTGCCAACCTTAAAGCCGAAGCGGTTGTTACGGCTGTGCTGTGACGTGCAGGTAACTACCAGATCACCGATACCCGCAAGACCTGCAAGGGTAATTGCGTCTGCGCCCATACACACACCCAGTCTTACCATCTCGGCAAGGCCTCTTGTAATAAGCGCCGCTTTTGAGTTATCTCCAAGACCTAAGCCGTCACACATACCTGCGCATATTGCAATAACGTTTTTAAGTGCACCGCCAAGCTCTACACCAATAATATCGCTTGAGGTGTATACCCTTAAAAACTGATTTGAAAGCAAATCTTGCACCTTAATTGATGCCGTTTCGTCCTTAGATGCGGCAACTAAAGAGGTTGGTATTCTTCTTGCAACCTCTTCAGCGTGTGATGGACCCGAAAGCGCTACAATAGAAACGCTCGGTAATTCACTTTCGATTACCTCGGACAGCCTTAAAAGGCTATCCTTTTCAAAGCCCTTTGAAACGTTTACAACTATTCCGAAATTATCGAATTGCTGTAGTCGTTTAGCGGTTGCTCTGATAGCTGTAGAAGGTGTTGCAATAATCGTAATATCCGAACCTTCAACACAGGACAAATCTGTGGTTATATTAATTTCTTTAGGTATTGTAACGCCCTTTAAAAGCTTTTCGTTTGTACGGAGGGTGGAAAGCGTTTGCACTTCATCTGCAAAAGGCGACCACAAGGTTACGTCGTGTCCTGAATCAAAAGCAGTGATAGCAAGTGCCGTACCCCATCCGCCTGAACCTAAAATTGTAATTTTAGCCATATTATTTCCTCTTTACAGTAAATCTCTTTTCTTCGCCTTTGA
>JAZLAD010000023.1:0-7923 GCA_045613005.1 Acutalibacteraceae bacterium
GCTAAATCAGGACAATCTGATAAATCAAACTGCTTTACGCCTTTTTTTAGTCGGTCAAAAAAGCGCTTATAAACATAGTCGCCCTGTGTAGTGTCAGGGTTTAAGTCTAAAACCTCAACAAACCCGCCTAAAAGGTTAAAGCTATCAAGAAAAGCGGCGTTAGAGCAGTCGGCTTCCACAAAATAGTCGTTTGAATTATAGCGGCAATTTCCCTTTATAAAAATTATACCGTCACAAAATTCTGCGATTATACCAAAATCCTTTAAAACCTCAAGTGTTAGATTTATATAGGATTTGCTTTCAATTTTGCCCTTAATTTTTATTTTGCTGTCATTTTTAAGAAGTGATAAAGCGAAAATAAGCCCTGTGATAAACTGGCTCGAAATATCACCTGCCACCTCGTAAAGCTCTGCTTTTAGACTGCCGCAAACTGTAACAAAGTCTTCGCCATTTTCAAAAAGAAAACCGTTACTTTCACATATTTCCTCATAAACCGAAAGCGGACGGGAAATAAGCTTTTTTGTGCCTGTAAGGGTTATTTTTTTGCCGCAAAGCAGACAAATAGGCAGCATAAATCTAAGCGTACTACCGCTTTCGTTGCAATAAAGCACGGTGCCGTCTTTGAAGTTTTCAGGGTCTAAACCGCCTAAAAACGCCGAGTTTTCGTATCTTTTAACGGTTGCGCCAAGAGCTTCTAAACAGTCAAGCGTAGCGGTTATATCTTCGGAATATGCGATATTTGAAACTAATGAACCGCTTGAAAAAGCGGCACAAATAAGCGCCCTGTGGGCAACGCTTTTTGAGGGCGGTGCGTTTATTACACCATCAGCCTTTGATTTTTTTACAGTAACGGTCATTATTTATCACCAAGATACTCTTTTAAATGTTTTATTGCCTCTACGTAACCTGCAAAACCTAAACCGCAAATAGTTTTTATGCAGTAGCTTCTTATAAAGCTTACCTGTCTAAAGTCCTCACGGGTAGAAATGTCCGAAATATGAACCTCTATTGTCGGAATTCCAACCGACTTCAGCGCATCAAGTAAAGCAATGCTTGTATGCGTATATGCGGCGGGGTTAATTACAATGCCGTCAAATTTCTTATAGGCTTCCTGTATTGTATCAACAAGCGCACCCTCGTGGTTAGACTGAAAAATTTCTACCGTAATACCTTCGCTTTTACAATATTCGTTTATCGTATCAATCAGGTCAGAGTAGGTGTTTTTGCCGTAAATATCGGGCTCTCTTATGCCTAACATATTAAGATTTGGTCCGTTGAGAACTAGTATTTTCATTTTGAAAACTCCTCAAAAATTTGTTTTGCAACTGTTTCTATACTGCTAGAGCCGTCGATACAAATGTCGGCAGAGGATTTGTATAATTGGTATCGCTCGTTATAGCGCTTTTCAAGGTCTGATTTATTGCTTGAAAGGGGACGGTCGGCGGTAGTTATCAGTAAATCAAGCGGTCGGTCAAGGAAAAAAACAGTGCCGTTTTGCTTTAAAAAATCTATATTTTCTTGCCTTAAAATCACACCGCCGCCTGTGGATAAAACAGCGTTTTGCATTAAAGACAACTCTTTGATAACACGGCTTTCTGTGTTTCTGAACTGCTCCTCACCGTATTTTTCAAAAAAGTCTGCAATGGGCATACCAATTATGTTTTTTACACACTCATCGCTATCAATAAAGGTTTTGTCTGCAAGAGAGGATAAAGCCTTGCCAACCGTGGTTTTGCCACTTGATGGCATACCGATCAGCACTATATTTTGCATCTGCTTTAAAAGCTCTTTGTAAACCTTGTCGATTTTATCCTGCGGCACTGTTTTACCCGAAAACTTTTCACCCGCAAAGGCCGCTTGAGCTACCAGCATATAAAGTCCGCCAACAGCCTTGATGCCTAGTTTTTTAGCCTCAACTACAAGCTTTGAGCATAGCGGATTATAAATTACGTCGCATACAGCCTCTAAATTTTTAAATTTAGAAATATCAATAGGGGCTTGGTCTGTATCGGGATACATTCCGCAGGGGGTTGTGTTAATTATAATCTCGGCGTCAGAGTAGTCGCTTTGTGCCTCGTTATAGGTTATAAAACCGTCTTTAGCACTTCTTGAAACCCTTAAAATTCCAAGGGCGCCAAGCTCACTTGCAACAGCTAACGCCGTGTTAGAGGTTCCACCTGAGCCTAAAATTAAAACCTTTTTGTTTTTGATTTCAATATCATTTTTCAGCATTAGCGCTTTAAGACCTAAAAAATCGGTGTTGTAGCCGTATAGCTTACCGTCCTTGTTAACAACCGTGTTAACTGCGCCGATTTCTCTAGCCTTATCGTCAATAAAATCAAGGTAGCGCATAACCTCTTTTTTATAGGGAATGGTTACGTTTATTCCCTTAAAGTCTTTTGCCTTAAAAAAGGCTTCAAGGTTATCCTTTTCTATCTCTAAAAGCTCGTATTTATAATCAAAAAGCTTTGGATGTAGGACACTAGAAAAGCTATGCTTTAAGGGATTTCCTATTAAGCCGTATTCCATTTTAAACCAACCAATCTGTGCCGAATTTAAGACTTAGCATATCGCAAAGGGTGAGCGCTGTCACAGCGTCCACCACAACACGTACCCTGTGTGCAATACAGGGGTCGTGTCTTCCTGTGGCAACTAAAGTTTCGTTTGTGTTTGTCTTTATATTAACCGTTTGTTGCGGCTTTGAAATAGTGGGTGTAGGCTTTATAGCACAGCGGAAAATTATTGGCATTCCGTTTGTAATACCGCCGTTTATACCGCCCGAATTATTGGTTGTGGTAACTACCTTGCCGTCTTTAATTTCAAACGGGTCGTTAGCGTTAGAGCCTAACATATCGCAGATAGAAAAGCCTGCGCCAAATTCAATACCCTTAATACCGGGAATTGAAAACATAGCGTTTGCTAAAACTCCCTCAACGCTGCTAAACCAAGGCTCGCCTAAACCTGCGGGAAGACCTATAACAGCCGTTTCGAGTATACCGCCGACGCTATCGTTGTCCGCTGCTGCCTTTTTTATATTTTCTTGCATTTGGGCGCCTTTTTCCTCGTCTAAAGCGGCAAAGGATAAACTGCTTAAAGCCTTAATATCTTGTTCCGGGTTGTCAAAATTTCTATCATCAACACCTGCACAGCGGGAAAGATGGGTGCCAATATAAATTCCTTTTTTATTAAGTGCGGGAATTACAATTCCTGCGGCGGCAACAAGTGCCGCTGTCAGTCTGCCACTAAAATGTCCGCCTCCGCGCTTGTCCTCAAAGCCTTTATATTTAACCGAGGCTGTAAAATCAGCGTGAGAAGGTCTTACAAGGTCTTTTAAATTAGCGTAATCTTTAGATTTTGTATCCTTGTTTGGAATTAGAATACAAATCGGTGCGCCTGTTGTAAAGCCATCAAAAACACCGCTTATAAATTTAAATTCGTCCTGTTCTTTTCGTTGTGTAGAAATAGCGCCAACAGGTCGGCGAAGGGTGAGAAGATTGTTTATAAAGCATAAATCCACCTTAATTCCTGCAGGGATACCGTCAACAACAGCGCCGATAGCCTCGCCGTGACTCTCGCCAAAAAGCGTTACTCTAATATTTTCACCTAACGTGTTTTTCAAAACCTCACAACCTTTCTTGCTATATTTTCAAATTCGCTAAAGCTTATATCCTTTAGTATAAATTCGCCTATTGTTTCTACCGAAACTACCGAGATTTTATCTCCCGATTTCTTTTTATCGTGGGAGGCAAGTTCTATGATTTTTTCGGCATCTTCGTCTGCCTTGTAAGGTAAATTTAGTTTCACTAGCACGTTTTTTAGTCTCAGCAAAACATCCTCGCTTGTAAAATAGGTCATACCTATAGCTACACATTCTCCGTGCAATAAATCTTCAAATTCGCCAATGCTCTCAATTGCGTGGCCTATCGTGTGACCGAAATTAAGCGTTTTTCTAAGACCTGATTCCTTTTCGTCCTGCTCTACCACGTTTTTCTTGAGTAATAAGCTACGGTAGATAATTTCGTTTAAGTTATCTTCGATATTACCGTTTTCTAAAAGCTCGAAAAGCTCTTTATCAAAGGTCATCGCCATTTTAACGCTTTCAGCAAGACCGTTTGAAATATGTCTTTTAGGTAACGTTTTTAAAGTGTCTGGGTCTATAAGCACACGTTTTGGCTGATAAAAGGCGCCGACAACGTTTTTAACACCGCAAAAATCTATAGCGGTTTTTCCGCCAATAGAAGAATCAAGTTGTGAGAGTAACGTGGTGGGGATATTATAAAAATCAATACCTCGCATAAAAGACGCGGCACTAAATCCCGCCATATCGCCTATAACACCGCCGCCTACAGCTACCACACAGTCACTTCTAGTAAAGCCGTTTTCGATAAGTGTCTTTAGGATAAGTGTGTAGTTTTCAAAATTCTTTGACTTTTCACCCTGCTGTATGGTTATAACAATAGGCTCCTTGCACTGACCAGCTATCGCTTTGGAATACTCTTTTGGCACACCGCTATCGGTAACAATCGCAACCTTGCGGTTAAGATTTAAATAATTCTTAGCATCTGCTAAAATGCCGTTTTTAAGCTCTATATCATAGCTGCCCAAAAGGGTTTTAACGCTTATAGTCACCGTGTATTACACTTCCTTTATTTTGAATAATCCTCAAATAATGCCTTAAATGCGGGGAGTGAGCGCTTAATCATATCCTCGGTTACGCAATATGAAATTCTAACGTAACCCTCAACACCGAAGCCGTTTGAGGGAACAAGTAAAAGCTCGTGCTTTTTAGCCATTTCGCAAAAATGAACTGCATCGTCCTCTAAAGCCTTTACAAAGAGATAAAAAGCACCCTGAGGCTTTACAGCGGTATATCCCATTTCGCAAAGGGCATTGTATAAAAGCTTTCTGTTTATATCATACTGCTCGATGTTTGGAGGTGTGCCGTCACATTCTGCGGCGGTATATTGTAATAAACTTGGCGCACAAACGTATCCCATAGCTCTGGCTGCTCCGCAAACTGCGGCAAATACGTCACCAGCGTCCTCAGCCTTAGGATTTACTAAAACGTAACCGATACGCTCACCGGGGAGTGATAAAGACTTGCTGTAGGAATAGCAAATAACCGTATTATCGTAATAGCAAGGGATAAATGGAACGAAACAGTTATCGTAAACTATTTCTCTGTAAGGCTCGTCTGCAATTATGTATATTGGTGCACCAAATTCTTTTGATTTGTTGCTTAAAAGCTCTGCGAGAGCCTTAATATCTTCTTCTGACAAAACTGCACCGCTTGGATTATTAGGTGAGTTTATTATGATAGCCTTGGTTTTCTCGTTTATAGCGAGGGATAGCGCATCGATATCAACCGTAAAATCGTCCTTGCACTTTATAGGCTTTAAAATAGCGCCTGCATTAGCTGTAAACACGTCGTATTCGGGGAAATAGGGCGCTAGTGTTAACACCTCGTCGCCTGTGTTACAAAGCGCTTTAAGTGTAGAGGTAAGCGCCGCCGCCGCGCCGCAGGACATATAGATAAGTCTAGGGTCAGCCTTAAAGCCGAAGCGTTTATCTATGTTTTCTGCAATTTTGCTTCTGACCGCCATATCACCGGGGGCAGAGGTGTAGCCGTGAAGCGCGATACTGTCCTTATTATTAATAAGATTGCTCATTATCTCGTTTACAATTTCAGGGGCGGGAATACTTGGATTTCCAAGGCTGAAATCAAACACGTTCTCAGCGCCTATTTCTGCCTTTCTCTTATTTCCGTATTCGAATAATTCCCTGATAACCGAGGGTTTTTTGCCAAGTGTCAACATTTCTTTTGAAAGCATAGTATCATTCCTTTTTTAGTTTAAAAATAAAAAATTCCGCTAACTCCTTGCATAAACATGCTAAGCAGTTGCGGACCGTTCTGACAATATAAAAGCGTTAAGCCTTCACAGTGCACGAACAGTCCGTCTTAATAAAGTAATAATAAAAATAATTGTTTGTAAAAACAGACATTTCGCACACTCCTTTGTAAAAACTTAAATTATATATAATTTATACACCAAACAAAAGTTGTTGTCAAGGCTTTTATGCATAAAAATGCAAAATTACTGAAAAGGGTCGTCGAGGTTTTTCTCTTTGTAGGTTTCGAAAACAGTAAGCGTTCCGTATTTGTCGGTGGTGGCTAAAAATATATCACGGTGATTTTTAAAGCCCTGTGCTTTTAGTGTTGTAATTAACCACTCTTTATTAAAACCCAGTGATTTTAGATTATTATAAAGTATTTCACCGTCCAAAATAACGTTATAGGGCAGAGTATCTTCACCCGCTAAGACCTTTAAATCGTCGGGCGTTGCGGGGCGCTTTGCAGAAAGCGGAAGAAAGCTTATTTTCCCGTTAGGCTCTGAAATAGCATAGGCTATATCTGATATATTGAAGTATCCTGCGTTTCTGCACTCCATTAAAAATTCGCTAAGGTCAAGCTTTATTTTTTTGAGATTTTTAGAGCAAACCTTACCCTCTTTTATTATAAAGGTGCTTTTCCCGAACATAATACGCCGAAAGGGCAAAAACTTTTGTGTAAAAAAAGAAATTAAAAAGGCAGAAAAGGCATATATGGTCATAGCGAGTAAGCCTTTTATAGGATTTTCAAGGTCGGTTGCGGTTTCAGCGGCAATAGAGCCTATGCTTATACCTATTATATAGTCAAACATAGTTAGCTGAGAAATCTGCTTTTTGCCCATTAGCTTTGTCAGTAAAAACAAAACGATCAAAGAAGCAAAGGAAAATATAACGATTTCAATGTATTTCATAAAATTCACCCTTTTTATTATTGCCCAAAACAAACTTTTATTAAAAAATGCTTGACAAAGAGCAAAATATATTGTATAATCCCCTTGTTGCAAATCCAAAGACAGCAGGTGGCGAAAGCCGTAAGTTAAACGCCTGCCGAGGTATGCGTGAAAATTTAAACCGAAACGATACGTTTTATTTTTCATGTCTGCCTTTTCTTTGGGCAGATATTTTTTATTTCTTATGGAGGTGAAAAACTTGCCTAACGCAAAGGTTTTAGAACAAAAGCAGCAGCTCGTTGCAGAGCTTCGTGAAAAAATCGCTGGTGCGGTTGCCGGTGTAGTAGTTGACTATAAGGGTACCACCGTTGCTGACGATACAGCACTCCGTAAGGAGCTTCGTGAAGCTGGTATTGAGTATTTTGTTGTAAAGAACACCCTTCTCGCCCGTGCGATTGAGGGTACCGATCTTGCAGATATGAAGTCAGTTTTAGAGGGAACAACAGCTATCGCTCTTTCTAAAGAAGACCACACAGCAGCTGCAAGAATTCTTAATAAGTTCGCAGAAGCACACGAAAACTTTAATATTAAGTCCGGCTTCTTAGATGGTAAGCTAGTAGATATCGATACTATCGTTGCTCTCGCTAAGCTTCCTTCCAGAGAGGTTCTTCTTGCGACAGTTCTCAGTGCATTCCAGGCACCAATCGCAGCATTTGCACGTGCTGTACAGGCTATCGTTGATAAAGACGGTTCCGCTGATGAAAGTGCAGAATAATTAAAAATCAAACTAAACTAAAATTAATGTTAATTGGAGGAAATTAAAATGGCATCTGAAAAGATTACAGCTATGATTGAAGAGTTAAAGACTCTTACCGTTCTTGAGCTTTCTGAGCTCGTTAAAGCAGTAGAAGAGGAGTTCGGCGTATCTGCAGCAGCTGCAGTAGCAGTAGCAGCTCCAGCAGCCGCAGCAGCAGTTGAGGAGAAGACCGAGTTCGACGTTATCCTCGCTGAAGCAGGCGCAGAGAAGATTAAGGTTATTAAGGCAGTTCGTGAAATCACAGGTCTTGGTCTTGCTGAGGCAAAGGCTCTTGTTGACGGCGCTCCTAAGACCCTTAAGGAAGCAGCTTCTAAGGAAGACGCTGAA
>JAZLAD010000024.1:0-2898 GCA_045613005.1 Acutalibacteraceae bacterium
GACGTTATCGGTATGCGTTACGGTTCACTCTTTGATGCTACTCAGACAATGGTATCTAAGATTTCTGACGATCTTTATGAAGTACAGGTTGTTTCTTGGTATGATAACGAGAACAGCTATACAAGCCAGATGGTTCGTACAATTAAGTACTTCGCTGAAATCTAATAGGATTTTAAACTGAACTTAAAATCGGTGTGAAGTTTTTCTTCGCACCGATTTTTTCATTTAAACACAAAATAAAACTTATTTCCTTTGCATAAAATATACGGGGTGAGTTTTATGATTTTTAAGATTGATTTGAAAAAACTGATAGTGAGTATTTTAATTCCTTTGGTAGTAGGTGGACTATCGGCGCTGATTTCGGGCTCAGGTATGGGCTTTTATAAAACGGTAGAAAAGCCTCCTTTATCGCCTCCGGGAATAGTTTTTCCAATTGTTTGGACTATACTCTATATTCTAATGGGCATATCGCTTTATTTGGTAATTGTGAAAAAGGATATGTACCAGAGCAAAACAAGCGCTTATTTGTTTTTTGCGTTGCAACTGCTGCTGAATTTTATTTGGTCGCCTGTCTTTTTTTCGGCAAACGAATACCTAGCCGCTTTTATAATTCTGATACTTTTGTGGCTTTCGATTATTGGAATGATAGTAACTTTCTTTAGGATTTCAAAACTAGCAGGACTTTTACAAATTCCGTATTTAATATGGGTTACCTTTGCGGGATATCTTAATTTTGCCATTTATCTCCTTAATAAATAGCCTAGAAAACTTGACTTTTAATAAAAAATGAATATAATTTTCCTTATTAGGAAGTGATTTAAAGTGACCGATTTAGAAAAAGCAAGACAGCTTATAAATTCTGCCGACAAACAGATGGCAGAGCTTTTTGAGCAGCGTATGGACGCGGTAAAGCTAGTTGCTCAATATAAAAAGGAACACGGTATACCTGTAGATGATTTTGCGCGTGAAGAAGAAATTATTAAGCGTAACACAGCCAATATACAAACAGCGGAATACCGTTCATACTACGTAAATTTCTTGCAATCAGTAATTGATTTATCAAAGAATATGCAGCATCGTTTACTCGACGGTATGCGTGTAGCATACAGCGGTGTTGAGGGCGCATTTGCAAATATAGTAGCAGAGCGTGTTTTCCCTGATGCTTCCTGTGTACCCTGTAAGGATTTTAAGGCGGCGTACGATGCAGTGGTAAAGGGTGACTGCGATTGCGCTTTGCTTCCTATTGAAAACAGCTTTAACGGTGACGTTGGCAACGTAATGGATTTAGCCTTCTTCGGTCCTTTGTTTGTAACGGGTGTTTACGAAGCCGAGATAGTTCAAAATCTTTTGGGCGTAAAGGGTGCTACGGTGGACACCGTAAAAGAGGTTATCAGCCATCCTCAAGCACTCGGACAATGTGCCTCATACATAAAGAAGCACGGATTTAGCGAAACAGAAGCGGTAAATACCGCAGTAGCCGTAAAGATGGTTGCAGAAAGTGGCAGACTTGATATCGCCGCAATAGGTAGTGAAGAGGCGGCTAGTAAGTTTGGACTTTCTAAGATAGAATCACACATAAACGACGCTTCGGGTAATACCACACGATTTGCAGTGTTTTCAAGGGCTCAAAAAACACCTAGCAAACAGGATAATCACTTTATTATGCTTTTTACAGTTAAAAACGTTGCAGGTTCTCTGGGTCGTGCAGTATCGGTTATCGGTGAGTACGGTTTTAATCTAAGAGCCTTAAAGAGCAGACCTACTAAGGATTTAATTTGGGAGTATTACTTTTACGCTGAGGGCGAGGGTAACATAGACAACGAAAACGGTAAAAAAATGCTTAAAGAGCTAAAAGAATGCTGCAGTAACGTAAAAGTGCTGGGAAGCTTTGAAAAAGAGATTAAGGTTTAATACTTTATCTAACAAAAAAGGACATCGTGAATTTCACGATGTCCTTTATGTTTTTTTGATGTTTATGCGTTTACAGAAGCCTTAACTGCATCAAATTCATCGGTGATTTCCTTGCTAGGCTCTTTTGTGAGCAGAGAAACAACAACGATTACTATACAACAAACAATGAATGCAGGAAGCAATTCGTAAATGTTGAAATGTGGTCTTACAAGGAACTTCCAAACGAAGATGGTTATTGCGCCGGCAACCATTCCCGAAAATGCGCCCCACTTGGTTGTACGCTTCCAGAATAAAGCGAATAGAACTACAGGACCAAAGGTAGCGCCAAATCCCGCCCAAGCGAAAGATACTATACTGAATACGGAGCTAGATGGGTCTAGTGCTAAGAAGATCGCTATTACAGAGATTGCAATTACCGAAATACGAGCAAGCCAAACCGACTTCTTTTCGCTAAGCTTTATGTGTAGTGTTTCCTGAACTAAGTTCTGTGAAACACTGGAGGCGGCAGCTAGTAGCTGTGAATCGGCTGTTGACATAGTAGAAGCCAATATACCTGCAAGGATTATACCTGCAACAACGGCGGGTATTACACCGAATCCGCTTAAGTATTTTGAAATGTCAACTATTATGGTTTCAGCAGCTGAAGCGCTTTCATATGCAGGAACGATGCCTTTCTGCATAAGACCGTAGCCTACAACGCCTATGAGCACTGCGATACCCATTGATATTACAACCCAAACCGATGCTACTCTACGGGAAAGCTTTAACTTGTTTTTATCGTCAATTGCCATAAATCTTAAAAGAATGTGTGGCATACCGAAGTAACCGAGACCCCAAGCAAGAGTTGAAACAACAGGAATAGCGCCATAGCTTGACGTTGTGCCACTTGCTACGTCAAAGCCTTTGAATACGTCGAGATAACCGTCAAGTGAAGCAACGTTGTTAAATACGTTGCCAAAGCCGTGTAATACACCTTCACCTAAACCT
>JAZLAD010000025.1:0-1648 GCA_045613005.1 Acutalibacteraceae bacterium
AATACCAAGAATCGTAGGTGCCGTTATCAGCATTTAGCATATCGTAACCCGCATCCTGTAGGTATTTAGCCGCCTTTTCAGATTCCTCCATATTTCTACCGGCTTCTACGTAGTCCTCACCGGGTAGAGCACCCTCGCAGAAGCCCTTTACCTTTGATTCAACCGAATATCTGAGGGATACAGGAAAATCGTCTCCACATGCCTCTTTAATAGCCTTTACAACTTCTACAGGGAAACGGAAGCGGTTTTCAAAGCTGCCGCCGTATTCGTCGGTACGCTTATTTGTCCACTCCATTGTGAACTGGTCAAGCAGATAACCCTCGTGAACGGCGTGAACCTCAACACCGTCAACCCCTGCATCACGGCAGAGCTTTGCGGTTTTAGCAAATGCCTCAATTATTTCGTGAATTTGTTCCTTGGTCATTTCGGGGGTGGTAATATCCTCTGCCCAACGTGAAGGCAGTGGGCTTGGACTTGCAAGCTCGTGATTTGTATCAATAATTGGCTTTAAGATGGTGCGTGTAAATTTGTTTTTGTGTAAGGGAGCTATTAACTCGGTTATCGCCCATGAACGACCCATACCTGCAGTTAACTGAATAAACACCTTGGCACCTGTTTTATGGATTTCGTCCATAAACTCCTTTAAGTCCTCAAACATCTTAGGGTTCTGCCAACGCCATTTGCCCCAAAAGGTATCTCTAAGCGGTGCTATACCAGGGATAATTAGACCTACGTTATTTTGTGCGCGCTCTAAAAACAGCTTTGCGGCTTCCTTGTCAAACTTACAGCCTGTAAGCTCAAACCAGCCGAACAGCGAGGTTCCGCCCATTGGACACATAACGATACGGTTTTTAATCTCAACGTTACCTATTTTCCAGGGCGTAAACAGTGCTTCATACTTTAAGTCCATAATATTAACACTCCTTAAAAAATTAATATATGCAATATACTTTAATTATACTATATCAGATTATAAATAGCAAGTGTACAAAAATACTCCGCCCATAGAGGCGGAGTTACTTATTCAAGATAATTATGGTTACAGTTTGGGCATTTGGGGTAGTCTATATCGTGAGAATGATTACAGTTAGGACAGGTTCTTTGCCAAAGCTCATCTATTATTTCCTCATCAACCGTTTCTTGCTCCATTTTGTTTTTTGCTTTATAATATTTTTTAGCTTTCTTTAAATAAGCAATGCCTATAAACGTCACAAAGGCTGATATTGCAGCCATCGATACCAATGCGATAATTTTATTAATTATAGGTGACTCAGTAATACCCGTTATAACATTTACATTGGAAAAGAATAAAAAGAGACCAAACGCCAATATTAAAGCGGCTGTAATAAAGCTGGTTACAGCAAGCGGCATCGCATTACCCGGTGCAGAAACGGTTGGCGGCACTTTTCCCGTACCTATGTAATGCCCTGGGTTAAACATATTGTTTTGAAATTCGGCAATTTCCTTGAAAGAATCGTATTCCTGTTCAAAATCTCTATTATCATCGCTCATAAAAATTATTCTCCTTTGAGAAACAATTCAATTTCAATTATTTCATATTCCTATACTGTGTTGGGCTCATATTCATAAACTTTTTGAAGGTTCTTGAATAATAGTTAACGTCGTTAAAGCCTACCTTGATTGCTAT
>JAZLAD010000026.1:0-2727 GCA_045613005.1 Acutalibacteraceae bacterium
GTCTGTGATAATGAGGTTTATAAGCCAAGCCAAAGTTTCCGCATTGAGCTTTTCTTCCTCTTCAGGTGTCGAATCACCCCAACCGCCCGTGTTGCCCGAACCTGAACCGCCTGAGCTTACAGCGCCGTAGTCGGTCTCGTCAGGAACTTCGGTAGACAGATAGTAATTAGGCGCCTGCGGCTTCTTTCCGCTGCGGTGCGAGTTGCGCTCTACCTCAACCTCTTTATAGGTCGTTTTAAACACACCGTCGGTTAGGTTGTTTCTAAGGATTGTGTTATTTTGCGAGAAGCCGACGTCTATAAATCCTTTGCCACTGTTGTTTTCAACGTCACTTAAAACGTTGTTTTCAACGACAACGTTGTTCATCCAGTATCTTGTACTCAGCACGGTGTCATTAGCCCAATAGTCTCTACCGACAACGATTGATACGCCGCCGCGCTTTTTATAGTCGGTAGTTACAGCGTTGTTGATGGTGCTTCCGCCTGTAAGACGGTTAGAATCGCTTATATTATTGTTTCTGATAACAGAGCATAGCTGTAGGTCGACAGCTGCCTGTGCAGTTGAAACGTCCATAGAAGCCAAGGTTATGCTCGGGAAGTTCCATATGCCGTAGCGGGTATTCTTAATAGTGTTGCCCATTACAAGCAAATCGGCAAACATAACAAAACCAAAGTCAGCAGAAAC
Source organism: Acutalibacteraceae bacterium (assembly GCA_045613005.1). GTDB lineage: Bacteria > Bacillota > Clostridia > Oscillospirales > Acutalibacteraceae > UBA737. Next base: position 685 of record JAZLAD010000026.1, read on the forward strand.
GGTTTTGCTGTTATATGTATAGCTCTTCATATTATAGTGCGGATTTATAGCAATGCCTGCCTGCATCTGTGAGAAGTTGTTTCTATCAATTACAGTACCTACCATACTAGCATAAGCATTTACACCTAAGGTAGAATTAAAATTCTTATAATACAGCTTTGGTCCTTCTATTTTGTTGCCATAAACCACCGCGTTTATAACCGGTGATACTACAACAAAGGTGCTGTTAGCGTCAGGCTGAACGTCCCAAGCTCTATCTATCGTTACAGACAGATTAGATGCAGAGGTTATTGTTCTCCACTGACCTTGACCTGCACCCTTAGAAATGATAACAACCTGTCCCGCAATACTTCTTGAGTAACTTGCGAGTTTGATTGTGCCGTCATCACCTGTGATATAGCCTTTAAACTGGTTGCCTGAAACCCACTTTTCAGTAGGCATATCCTTGAGATATAAGGTTTTATTGCTATTGGAAAGTGTTGCCTTTCCTACGTAGGTAACGTTTTCATCCTCAAATAAAATGTGCTCACCCGAGTTAAAGTCAAGCTCACCAACTCTGGAAACGTGGTTGTTTAACAGGTAAACGTTCTTTGTAACGTTATACGTTTTTTGGAAAACAAGAGTACGGGCATAGGTCTGGTCATAAGTTACAACGTAGCCGTCAGGATCGGTTACCTCGTCCTTACCCATAATTCTGTTATTGCTTATATCGAGGTTTTCGGTATAGTTATCGTGTATAGCAGAAGGACCGCTGTTACCCGATATTACCCAGGTACCTACAAATGTATTATCGTGGATATAACTGCCGTTTGCTTGTCTTAAGATAATTTCCTTAGGGGTTTCAAAATAGCAGTTTGAAATCTCTGTGCGGTTAGCGTCTATCCACATAGGTGCGCTTCCGTATGCAGTTCTGCTGTAATACTGGGTGCCGTATATTTTTTCAATTGCTGTGTGTTTTGTCTCGCGTTCTGACTCGGTTTGGAAATATATACAATTGGTATCACTATGAATACGTCTTATCTTAAAGTTACAGTTGTCAACCTTTAATTGACCGGTGACGCCTGTGTCTGAAGAAGGATCTACCGCTTCAATAAACATACCGTGAGCATAGTCTATGTTATAACCCGAAGGAGCAGTAATATTCTGGCAATACTCCGCGCCCTTAACGTAATCGGCAAAGGTGAGATTTGAAATTTCACAGCGTGTACTCTTTATATAGAAGGCTGCTTTACGGGATGCGTTTACGTTTAAATCACCGTAAGCCAGCGCGCCGTTGCCGCTTTGATTGAAAACGCCAACAATTATAACGCCGTCCTTGCTTTCGCCTACGATTCGAAGCTTCTTAGTAATAGATATCTGCGAAGTTACAGGATAAACGCCGTTTTTAATATAAATGGTGCTGCCGTCTACCGCGTTTGAAATTTTTGTTTTAAGGTTATCACCGGGATTTACGGTTACAGTGCTTGACGAGCTAAAGGTGTAGCCTGCAGAAGAGCTGATTTTAAGGTTAAGCGAGTTTGAAAAACCGTACTCACCTCCGTGACCGTTATGTACCCATACTTTATAATCGCCGTCTTTAAGAGAAGGCAGATCTACAGTAAGTCTGTAAGGTGTAGCCTCGGTAATTATAGCTTCATATACGTTTGTGCCGTTTGTAAGGTATACGTAGGATTTAGCATCCTTCCCGTCAGCATTGTTGGTTGTTAAGAATTTACCGTAAACTCTGATTTCTGCGTTTGTAGACGCTTTGGTAGCGCTAAGCCATGTAAGCTTCGGAGCGTTAACACGCACAGGTGCTGAAATCTTACCGTCACTACCCTGTACCCAAACGGTATACATAGTATAACCAAAGGTCTCGGTTATAATGGCGTTAATAAAGCCGTCCTTGTTAGAGGTTTGGGTAAGTTTTTTTATAACACCCTTACCCCCTTGCAAACCGTAAGCATAAACTTCGGCTCCTTCAAGGCTTGTACCGTAAATGGATATACTGTCACCGGGTCCTGCCTGTTCGGTTATGGTGGCGATTACAGGAGCGCCGTCTAC
>JAZLAD010000027.1:0-9547 GCA_045613005.1 Acutalibacteraceae bacterium
TCGCCTCCGATTACTGCAATACCCTCGATACCGAATTTCTTGCAGTTTGCAACAGCCTCCATAATTCCCTCTTCGGTTTTAAACTTAGGGCTTCTTGCTGTGTAAAGAAAGGTACCGCCACGGTGAATTATATCGGATACCGAACGGATATCCATATCGATAATATCGCCCTCGATAAGACCGTTATAGCCCCTTCTTATTCCCTTTACGTTCATACCAAGGGAAAGAGCAGTTCTTACAACCGCACGCACTGCGGCATTCATACCCGGTGCGTCGCCGCCGCTTGTAAGTACGCCTATAGTTTTCATATATTAATCAACTCCGTTAGATAGTACAATTTTTATCCAGTAAAGGTTATTATATAACATTTTTCCCCATTATTCAATACTAAATGTAAATTAAATAGCAAAAATTTTGAAAAAATTTTCTAAATTTGCCTATTTCAGTTTACGAGCTTTACGTTTTGTGCACCTAAAAGTGTATTTAGCTGTGAAACGAGGTTAGCGTTCGGTGCAACGCGCATATTATCGGGTGCTTTAAAGCGCTTGTTAGTATCGGCACAAACCACGGTTACCTCGGTTTCTCCCCTATTATCTAAAAGCAAAGCCTTCACCTTTTGAAATTCTAAGGAATCGATGCTTGGCACCTTTAGATAAAGACCTGCTTTTATCTGTTTTTTTACAGGTTCTTGTATAGCGCTGTCAGGCACCTGTTCTAGTTTGTCACAGGTGATTTCTGCCTCTCTGTCCTCGCGTTCGCTAAGCTTACCGCTGAGCACCACAACGTTACCCTCGAAAAATAAGGAACGATAAAGGGTATAGGTTGTCTGGAAGGTGGTAACGTCTATACTGCCTGTGATATCCTCAAGCGAGGTGAAAACTAAAACATTATTGTTTTTAAGCTGTTTTGTTTTAATGGGACCTAAAACGCCCACCAGTTTAATTCTTGCGCCGTCGTGATATTTTTTATTTTGAATATCCATAACGGTTGCATAATTACCTCGCGACACAAATCCTTTGTAAAACTGCATCGGATGACCTGAAAGATAGAGTCCTGTAGCCTCTTTTTCCATAGATAACAGCTGCATTTTTGGAAAATCCTCGCAATCGGGCAGTTTAAACTCAGCCTTTTCTGTGCTGTTTCCAAAAAGGTCTAATTGGCCTACCCCTGAGTATCTGCTTTCCTCAGCTACTACCGACAAAACGCTGTCGATAGAAAAAATCATCTTTTTACGATTTGTTTCGAGTGTATCTAAAGCGCCCGATTTTATAAGACCCTCAAGCGCTCTGCGATTAAATTCGCGGCTGTGGTTTCGTTTGCAAAAATCGTACATAGAAATGTATTTTCCGTTTTTCTCACGCTCTGATATTAAGTTTTCTATAACGCCGCGCCCCAAATTTTTAACTGCTAAAAGACCGAATCTTATACCCTCTTTTACGGGGGTAAAGCCTTCAAGACTCTCGTTTACCGAGGGCGGCATTACGGTTATGCCCATTCTTCTGCACTCGGCAGTGTATAGTGATATTTTAGAAGAGCTATCAAGCACACTTGTAAGCAGTGCCGCTAAATACTCCTTTGGATAATGGCATTTAAGGTATGCCGTTTTATATGCCACCACAGCATACGCGGCGGCGTGGGATTTGTTAAAGGCATAGGAGCTGAAGGCAGACATATCGTCAAATATCTTTTGAGCTACCTGCTCAGGTACACCTCTATTTACTGCACCCTCGCAAATTACGTTGCCCTTTTCGTCCTTTTCGCCGTAAATAAATGCGTGGCGCTCTTTTTTCATAACGTCGTGCTTTTTCTTTGACATAGCACGTCGCACAATATCGGCTCTGCCAAGACTGTAACCCGCAAGTGTTCTAAATACCTGCATTACCTGTTCTTGATAAACAATACAGCCGTAGGTTACCTTTAAAATAGGCTCTAACAGCGGTGTATCGTATTTTACGTCCTGTGGATTATGACGGTTGTGAATATATTTCGGTATTGAATCCATAGGACCTGGTCTGTAAAGCGACAGTATTGCGATTAAATCCTCTATTTTTTGAGGTGTAAATCTTCGCAAAACGTTCTTCATTCCGTCCGACTCAAACTGAAACACACCGTCGGTAAAGCCATCTCCCATCATTTTAAGGGTGGCTTTATCATCCATAGGTATATTATCTGCCGAAAATGACGGATTATATTTTCTTATATGCTTTTCGGTATCATCGATAACGGTTAAGTTTCTAAGACCCAAAAAATCCATTTTAAGAAGTCCTAATTCCTCAAGCGTGGTCATGGTATACTGTGTTACTACCGACTCGTCGTTAAGCGCTAACGGCACGTAACAGCTTACAGGCTTGTCCGAAATAACTACGCCTGCCGCGTGGGTAGAAGCGTGTCTTGGCATACCCTCAAGCTTTAAGGACATATCTATCAGTTCTTTTACCTGATTGTCACTATTGTATAAATCCCTTAATTCCTTAACAGCTGCAAGTGCCCTGTCAATAGTCATACCGAGTGAAGAAGGTATCAGCTTTGCTACCTTATCACACGTATTATAAGGTATATCCATAGCTCTGCCAACGTCTCGCACCGCCGCACGAGCCGCCATTGTACCAAAGGTAACTATCTGCGCTACGTGGTCGCTACCATATTTTTTTATAACGTAATCAATAACCTTTTGGCGATTAACGTAGCAAAAATCTATATCGAAATCGGGCATTGAAACCCTTTCGGGATTTAAAAATCGCTCGAAAATAAGGTCGTATTTTATGGGGTCTATTCCCGTAATGCCTATGCAGTATGCCGCAAGGCTTCCCGCACCAGAGCCTCTCCCGGGACCTACGGGGATACCGCTTTTTTTAGCGTAATTTACAAAATCCCAAACTATGAGATAATAATCGGTGTATCCCATCTGCGATATAACCGACAGCTCGTAATTTAACCTCTCTATTATCTCTTTTTTAGGATTTTCACCGTATTTTTCATAAAGACCGCTAAAGCATTTTTCCCTTAAAAATTCAAAATGGTCTATACCGCCCGTATCAAAAAAGGGCAGCTTTATCTTGCCGAATTCGAATTCTAAATTGCATCTTTCGGCGATTTTTACGGTGTTTTCTATCGCCTCTTGGTTTTGTGGGAAAATTTCCGCCATTTCTTCGGCAGTTTTTAAATAAAACTCTTCGGTTTTAAATTCAAGAGGACTTTTTTCGTTTATCTTGCTTCCTGTTTGCACACAAAGTAACACCTTGTGCATCAGCGCGTCCTCTCTTTCGATATAATGCACGTCGTTTGTGGCAACAAGCGGAATATCAAGCTCTTTAGACAGTCTTACTATAAGTGGATTTATTCTTGATTGTTCTTCTAGCGAATGGTCCTGAAGCTCTAAAAAATAATTGTCTTTTCCAAATATTTCTATATGCTCTTTTGCAATCTCTTTTGCTTTTTCAAAATTTCCCGATAACAACGCCTTTGGTATTTCACCCGCAAGACAGGCGGAAAGCGCAATTAACCCAGAGCTGTTTTCTCTAAGCAATTCTCTATCTACCCTAGGCTTTGAGTAAAAGCCTTCGGTAAAAGATTTTGATACCATTTTTATTAAATTCAGATAACCCTGCTCGTTTTCGCACAGTAATACAAGGTGGGAATAATCGCTGTCAAGCGCTTTGTTTTTATCGAAACGGCTTCTCGGCGCTACGTAAACCTCACAACCGATAATGGGTTTAATACCCCTTTTTTTAGCCGCTTTATAAAACTCTATCGCGCCGTACATAACGCCGTGGTCGGTAATTGCTACGCTTTTTTGTCCTTTTTCGGCTACAGCGTCCATCAGTTTTTCGATACGGCAACAGCCGTCTAAAAGGCTATAGCTTGTATGCAAGTGCAGATGAACGAAATCCATTACCGTACCTCCTTTTTAAGATAAAAGATAAGAGAGAACAGCGAAGAGAAAAGGTGTGCCGAGGGCACAATTTATGTTTTTCTCTTTTTTACGTTTTCGTAGAATTCAACTATTCTCTTTAGTCTGTGATTCAAACCCGATACCGTGATCGGCTCATTTGATAAAGTACACAACTCTTTTAATGACGAATCGGGATATTCCAATCTAAGCTTTGCCGCTAAGATGAGTTCGCTCGGCATACTTTCAAAATATGCGTTATCCTTTAAGTATTCAATAGCCTTTCTTTGTTTAAGGGAAGCCTCAACCGTTCGCTTTATATTTGCGCTGTCACAGTTTCTGCCTCTGTTTTGATTGTTTTTAACGCTCTTTAAAATCGAGCTTTCAATAAGTTCGAGACTTCTAAATGACGCGCCCATAAAGGTTAAAAGGTTGCTTATCATTTCGCTTTTTTTAATGTAAAGCGTAAAGCCGTTACCTCGGGTTGATATGTGTGTTTCAATAAAGTGTTTAGCTAAAATTTCCGATAGGCTTTGGGCTAATTTTCTATCCCTTATACTAAGGTCCAGTCTGTAGCACTTTTCAGGGTCTGCTAAATGACCGCAGGCTAAAAAAGCACCTCGCACAAAACAGGATACACAGCAATTTTTCTGCAAATTTTCGAAGTTTATTGAGCCGTCGTATATTCCGAAATCTACCGAGGCTAGTATTTTTAGCCTATCCGCCTCGTTTTTCACTTCGGCTACAAAGGTAGGTCTTATACCACCGCCTTTAGTTATCGTAACCTCAACGCCGTAAACGTCGGTCAGCAATTTCGCATAGCATTTGGCGGCTTTTTCATTTTCGGTCTGCATACAAATTCGTTTGGAAGAAAACGAACGGCTAAACAAAGCAAAGCCGTAAATCATAGCCGATTTACAGCAATACTTTAGTCTTATATCCGCTAGTTCATTTTTGATTTCAGAACAAAATGACATTAAAATCTACTGCTTTCTTCCTTTAAATATAATCTCGGGTTCTAGCATAACACCGTCGTTTTTATAGACCGTTTCTTTTATATGCTCGATTAAATCCAATACGTCCTGAGCCTTAGCATTACCCTTGTTTATTACAAAACCGGCGTGTTTTTGGCTAACCATAGCGCCGCCAATCTTTACACCCTTTAAATTGTTTTTCTCAATGAGAGCACCCGCAAAATTATCGGGTGGACGCTTAAATGTGCTTCCCGCACTGGGAAAGTCAAGCGGCTGTTTATCAAGTCTTCTTTGCATCAGTTCATCCATTTTTTGCTTTATGAGTGTTTTATCGCCCGTTTTGAGTTCAAATATAATTTCGGTAATTATAGCGTTGTTTTTCTTAAAAACACTCGTCCTGTAGCCAAGGTGCATATCTTTTAAATCAATATACTCGCGCTCTAAATTTTCATTTATACAATAAGCGCCGACCACTACCTGTGACATTTCACCGCCGTATGCTCCCGCATTCATATAAAGCGCACCGCCTACACTGCCGGGTATTCCGTATGCAAATTCCAGTCCCGTAAGACCGTTGTTCATAGCCTCGGTGCAAAGCCTTGATAAATGCGCACCCGCCTCGCAAATTATTCGATTACCTTCTACCTTTATATTTTCAAGCTGCTTGGTTATTATTACGGCACCCTCAATTCCTAAATCGGAAACGAGCAGATTTGAACCCTTGCCTAAAATCAGATATGGTACACCGTATTCGTTCGCTGTTTTCAAGGTTTTTTCTAATTCTTCTACGCTTTTTACGTTTATAAAAACATCAGCCTCACCGCCTATTTTAAAGGTAGTGTGAAGACTCATATTTTCATTTTCTGAAAAATCAACGTTTGTCTTTAAAAGCGCCTCTTTAAAAGCTTTAAGCCGCATTCAAAAAACCCCTATCAAAATAAATTACAAAGATATGCCGCGCCAATAATACCTGCATCGTTTTGGAGTGTTGCGGCTTTAATAACCGTTCTTTTTTTCATATTACGGGCATAATCCTCGCCCTCTACCAACTGCTTTAGCGGAGTAATAAGCGTATCACCCTCGTGTGATACACCGCCGCCGATACAAAGCACGTCGGGCTGGAAGGTATTTATAACGTTAGCTACACCAACAGATAGATATTCGATAAACTTATCTACTACCATTTTACCCGCAGTATCGCCCTTTCGCATAGCATCAAAGGCGGTAAGTCCGTTTGCGTTTTCCTTTTTGCCATCTGCCAGTTTCCACATAATACTGTCAGGGTATCGCTCCATCGCCTGTTTTGTCTGATTTATAAGCGCAGTTGCCGAAGCATACATTTCAAGACAGCCGTTTCTGCCGCAGGTGCATCTTTCGCCGTTCATCTCGACGACCATATGACCTATTTCGCCCCCCGCGCCGTTAGAGCCTGAATAGATTTTACCGTCTATTATTATTCCCGCACCAACACCTGTGCCGAGTGTCATCGCAACAAAGTTTTGAGCACCCTTTCCTGCACCTGCTATATACTCACCGTATGCGGCGGCATTAGCATCGTTTTCAATGTAAACCTTTTTTGAAAGGCGCTTTTCTATCATTTCACCCAGCGGCACGTTATAAAAGCCTAAATTATTAGAATAAGAAATGTTGCCTGTTTCGGTATCCACAGATCCCGGTGCACCTATACCGCAGCTTTCAATATTATCAAGAGTTAACCCTGCGTTTTTTATGGCATCCAGAGATGCCGCCACCATATCATCTGCTATTTCCTCAGCGCTTCTAGGAAGTGCCGTTTTTCTTTTTCCGATAGCCAGTATTTTAAAATTCTCATCTACCACACCTGCAACAATATTAGTGCCGCCAAGGTCAATTCCGAGTTTATACATTTTATTTCTCCTTTAAAACGGTTCTACGGTTTGTGTTTTGATGCCCTTAAAGTCATCTTCCATACCGAGTTTTTTAAGTAAATCCTCTGCGGCATTGTAGCCTAGTTTCTTCTGTCTGCTGTTCATAGCGGCTACCTCGATAATAACAGCTAGGTTTCTACCGGGCTTTACAGGTATTGTAACCGAAGGAATTGTAAGACCGAGTATCTCGGTAAACTGCTCGTCGAGACCCATTCGGTCGTAGGATTTGTTAACGTCCCAAGGCTCCATTTTGATTACAAGGTCGATTTTCTCGGTAAGCTTTACGGCGCCCACACCGAAAATTCGGCTTGCGTTTATAATTCCTATACCGCGAAGCTCGATAAAGTGCCTGATATTATCAGGCGCTGTGCCTACTAGTGATTTGCTCGAAACTCTGCGTATTTCAACCGCATCGTCAGCTATGAGTCGGTGTCCTCTTTTTACAAGCTCGATAGCGGTTTCGCTCTTACCTACTCCGCTTTCACCGAGTAATAGTATACCCTCACCGTAAACCTCAACCAAAACGCCGTGTCTTGTTACTCTCGGCGCTAATTGAAGGTTTAAAAACGCTATTAATGCGGCGGTAAAGTCTGAGGTCGACTCGGCTGTTCTAAGAAGCGGCACACCGTATTTTGATGCCGACTCTACGTAATGCTTTGACAACTCTAAATTTCTTGCAACTATTACGGCGATAGGCTGCTTGGAAAAGAATTCGTCTATTCTTTCTTTTGCCTTTTCATCAGTAAAACGTTCTAAATAGGATATCTCGTTTTTGCCGAGTATCTGTATGCGGCGCTCATCGTAAAACTCATAGTAACCTGCAATATGCAAACCCGGACGGTTAATTTCAGGGGTTGTAATTAAAATCTTTTCAGCCTCGCTTGGCATATATAATACCTCAAGCTGATGCTCGTCTATTATTTTTTTAAGGCTAACGGTATATTCTGTCTTCATATTTTACGCTTCCTTTCAGGGTATAATTATACCTATTCTATTTTATTATACTATATATTTGCAAATTTTTAAATGTTTTTTTCAAAATTTTGTAAAATTTATTATTTTAAGAAAAACTGTAATATATTTGACATTCGCTTTTAAAAAGAGTATAATATTTTCGAATATGGTCAAAAAGGAGAAAAATATATGAAGCTCGGTATGGTGGGACTTCCAAACGTTGGTAAATCCACACTTTTTAACGCAATAACTAATGCGGGTGCACAGTCGGCAAACTATCCGTTCTGCACTATTGAACCTAACGTTGGTATGGTTAGTGTTCCCGATGAAAGACTTGAAAAATTAGCTCAAATTTACAATCCCGATAAATTCACCCCTGCTGTAATAGAATTCGTTGATATTGCAGGTCTTGTGAAGGGCGCTTCAAAGGGTGAAGGTCTCGGCAATAAATTTTTATCAAACATTCGCGAGGTTGACGCTGTAGTTCACGTTGTGCGTTGCTTTGAGAGCGATGATATTATTCACGTTGAAGGCTCGGTTGACCCTGCAAGAGATATTGAAACCATAAACCTTGAGCTTATTTTCTCCGATATGGAAATAGCACAGCGCCGTCTTGACAAGGCACTAAAAACCGTCAAAGGTGATAAATCGGCACAAGCAGAGGTAGATTTCCTAAAGCGCCTTATGGCACATCTTGAAAACGGACTCCCTGCACGTTCTATCGAAATTTCGTCAGACGATGAGAAGGAAATTCTTGAAACCACTTCCCTTCTCTCTTACAAGCCTGTAATCTACGCTTGTAATATGAGTGAGGATGATTTTGTAAACGGCATTGAATCTAATGCCAACTACAAAAAGGTTATGGAAATTGCGAAGGCTGAGAATGCCGAAATTTTACCTATTTGTGCGGCTCTTGAAGCTGAAATTTCAAGCCTTGCAGACGATGAAAAGGCAATGTTCTTAGAGGAACTAGGCCTCTGTCGTTCAGGTCTTGACCGCATGATACAAAAATGCTATGCGCTTTTAGGTCTTATCTCGTATCTCACCGCAGGCAAGCCTGAGGTCAGAGCATGGACAATAACAAAAGGCACCAAGGCTCCTCAGGCAGCAGGTAAAATTCACTCCGATTTTGAGCGTGGATTCATAAGAGCCGAGGTTATAGCATACGATGATTTTATAAATAAATGTGACGGTAATATGGTAACCGCCAAGGAAAAGGGTCTTGTTCGCAGTGAGGGCAAGGAATACGTTATGGCAGACGGTGACATTGTTCTCTTCAGATTTAACGTTTAATACACTAAACAATCTTTAAAACGAGGTGATTCGCAGTTGGATTTTTTACACAGAACCTGGGCAGAAATTGACCTTAGCGCCCTAAAACACAATTTTAGTATAATTAAAAAGCTTTCAAAAGGCTCTAAAATTATGGCTGTTGTAAAGGCTGACGCATACGGTCACTCGGTATCGCTTACAGTTCCTGTTTTAGACGCTTTAGGCGCCGATGCTTTCGCCGTTTCTAATATTGAGGAAGCGTTAATTCTTAGAAAACAGGGTATAAAAAAGCCTTTGCTTATTTTAGGATATACTCCTGTAGGAATGGTAAAGGAACTGGCAACCAACGATATATCACAATGCGTTTATTCCGCTGATTATGCTCTTTCCCTCTCCGAAATGGCGGTTAAAAATAACGTTAATATTAAAATCCATATAAAGCTTGATACCGGTATGTCGAGACTTGGTTTTAACTGCAGAACGGGTGAGTTTTTAGGTTTAGACGAGGCAATTTCAGCGGCTTCGCTTGAAGGCTTTATCTTTGAAGGCGT
>JAZLAD010000028.1:0-1610 GCA_045613005.1 Acutalibacteraceae bacterium
GGCAAAACCCCGCAAAAACCCGTATACTTTAAATAAATGCAAAATGCAAAGTGCAAAATTAAAACAAAAAGTCGCTCTTGTTTTAGAGCGACTTTTTGAATTTGTAGTATATCTAACGGTTGTAGTAGTGCCCAGGGAGAACTCCTGTTTCTTTTTTGAAGACTTTAGTAAAATACCCTGCGTCTTTGAAGCCTACCATCAGGGCTACCTCACCCACCGAGTAAAATCCGTTTTCGAGCAGTTGCTTTGCTTTTTGTATACGGTTATCCAAGCAATACCGTGACGGCGTTTTACCGGAATACTGTTTAAACAGATTTCTAAAGCAGCTTTCGCTGACGTGGCACAGCTTGGCGAGAGAAGGTATGTCAATATCTCCGTAAGGATTGTTGGCTAAATGACGGATAGCAGGTGCAATAGGAAAGTATTTTTTAGAATATATCTCCTGTCTTTGATAACACATAGCAATGCGGCCAAGCAGACCGTAAAGCGCTGATTTAAAGGTGCTAAAGGAACAATATAGTTGCTCGTAACATAAAATCATTTCGGCTACCGACTGTTCAAAACAACCGATTTTATCTGTTGCTAAAGGCATAATCTCGTTACTGCAGGCAAAGGGCTGACCTTCGGTATTGAGAAGTTCAAATTCTACTAACTGTGTAGCAGCCCGTTTCCCTGTACAAGTAAAAAATTTGGCGCGGTAACGACAGCCTTGCGGAAAATACAGCAAAGATCCCGAAGGAAAAGAAATAGTGTTGCCGTTTGGCAAAAGATATTCGGCATAACAATCCTTTAGATAAAGCAAAGCAGATGTAGGTCTGGGTCTTGAAAGCATAGAAAACTCTTGCCCGTTGTTCCAGTGTTGATTTATAGCAGCAAGACGCCCTAAATTATAATCGGTAAAATACAAATCTTTCCATTCTATAATCTTCACACAATATCCTCCTTTATAAAATAATACCGTTTATATCGTTATTATAGCGATTAAGCACAACGAAGTCAATTGATAAAAAAATATCAAACTTGCTTATAATTACTATTTTTATATAATTTGCTCCATTGTTTGTAAGGCATTAGTGTGATATACTTTTCATAGCTGCAATAACATAAAGAGGTGCTTTATATTATGAAAAATAAATTTTGTAAAAGAGCAACACCGCTATCCTATATAGCAATGATTTTAATATTCGTTTTGTTGACATCCCTCGTGGGATGCAAAAACGGCTCAAAGCCTTCGGGTGATACATCAAAGCCCATAAACAGTGATTTTGCAAATTCGTCAGGAGATACAAATAACACCGGTGATAACGACAAACCGATTGATGACAAAGCGGACGTTCCTGCTACCAAAAACACATATCCCGCACCAACAATGGTAGAAAACGCACAGCTTTTAAAGGAATTCCCAACACCACCCGCTGTAATTGCTACCTCTAAGTTTTCTGATAACGTTAGCGTGGAGTTTACAGGCAAGGTGTCTGCGGGTGCTCCCGAAATCGGTAACACAACCGATCAGGCAGGTCCTAACGACAGTATTTCTATCTACGGCACAGGCTTTGCAGGCGGTAAGGTTTATGCTTACGGTCTTGTAAATGGCGTTGGTCAGACAAAGC
>JAZLAD010000029.1:0-3895 GCA_045613005.1 Acutalibacteraceae bacterium
TATCACCCCCGGACTTATAGAGCTTGGCTCTAAGGAATACGAATGTAACTATAATTTAGGTCTTGAAGCTACAAAGCATTGCGATATAATTATTTTGGTGGGTAAAAACCGCTCAAAGCCGATGCTCGACGCTATTGCTACTACATCTTTCCCACAGGATAAGGTGTTTGTGGCTTCAAGCTTTAGGGAGGCTATGGAAATATATATGCCGTTTTGTAATGAAAAAAGCGTCGTTTTACTTGAAAACGACCTACCCGATAACTATTTAAATTAACTCTTTAAGTGAGGTTTTTTGTATGAAAACAAATATCGCCGTATTCTTCGGTTGTATGAGTGTTGAGCACGAGGTATCAATTATCTCGGCTGTTCAGGCTATGCGCTCAATAAGCAGAGAAAAATATGACGTAACGCCAATCTACGTATCGAAGGACGGTATAATGCGAACAGGCGAAGCCTTGTTTGAGATTGAAAATTACAGAGATTTACCCGCCCTTTATAAAAAGTGCGAAAAGGTAACGTTATTACGAAACGAAAACGGTGTTGTAGTGCGCTTTTTAGAAAACGGATTATTTAAGAAAAACAAAGATATCCCTGTTGACCTTGCATTCCCTGTTGTTCACGGCACCAACTGTGAGGACGGTACTATGGCGGGATTTTTTGAGTTTTTGTCACTTCCCTACATTAGCTGTGACGTGCTATCAGCCGCACTCGGTATGGACAAAGCGGCGTTTAAAGACGTGCTTAAAAATGCAAAACTGCCTGTGCTCGATTATATCACAATTCGCTCTAGAGAATACCGCTTAAATACAGAGGAAATCACCGCAAGAATAGAAAAAGAGATAGGCTTCCCTTTAATAGTAAAGCCTGTAAACCTAGGCTCGTCGGTAGGTATTTCCAAGGTTAAGGAAAAGACAGAATTATCAGCGGCGCTGGACCTTGCCTTTTCCTTTGCGGATAGAATACTGCTTGAAAAAGCGGTTGAAAATCTTAGAGAAATCAACTGCTCTGTTTTAGGCGATGCCGACGAGTGTACCTCTAGCGTTTGCGAAGAGCCTTTTATGAACGACGAGATTTTATCCTATGAGGATAAATATATGGGAGGCTCAAAGTCTTCAAGTAAAGGCGGCTCTAAGGGTATGGCTTCGCTTTCGCGCAAAATCCCCGCAGATATAAGCGAAGAAAAATCAAATGAAATCAGAGAGCTTTCGTGCAAAATATTCAAAACCTTAGGTTGCAGCGGTGTTGTCAGAATCGACTACCTTATGGACAGTAAAACAGGCGAGGTTTTCGCCAACGAAATAAACACAATACCGGGCTCGCTTGCCTTTTATCTTTGGGAGGCAACAGGCTTAAAGTATACCGATATGCTAGATAAATTAGTAGAAATCGCATTTAGAAGACAAAGAAACAGAGAAAATCTAACCTTTACAATAGAAACAAATATCCTCTCGGGCGTGTCGTTTGGCAGCAAGGGAGCAAAGGGAAGTAAGATGTAATGACTGCTCTTTTAATTCGGCTTTTTATTGGCAAAAACGCAGACGCTACCGAAACCAAAGTGCGTGAAAAATACGGACTTTTAGCATCGGTTACCGGTATTGTCTGCAATATACTGCTCAGCGTTTTAAAAATCGTTGTCGGCTTTTTGTTTTCGGCAGTTTCTATAATTGCGGACGGTCTTAACAACCTTGCCGATATGGGCTCGTCGGTAGTAAATCTTATAGGCTTTAAGCTTAGCTCAAAGCCTGCCGATAGGGATCATCCATTCGGTCACGGCAGAATGGAATATATGTCCGCCTTTATCGTTTCGGTGCTTATAATTTTAGTGGGCACAGAGCTTATTTCCTCCTCGGTGGGAATTCTTCGTGACGGTACAAAGGCGCCAAAATATTCAACCCTTGCAATAATAGTGCTGTGTATTTCTATTGCTTTTAAGTTTTGGATGTTTTTGTTTAACCGAAAACTTGCAAAGAAAATTAATTCTTCGGCACTAAGAGCCACCGCACAGGACTGTATTAACGATAGCATCGCAACAGCTGTGATTTTAGTTTGCGCTATTGTTACTATGTTTGTAGAGCTTCCCTTTAATCTTGACGCTGTAGCGGCAATAGGCGTTGGTGTTTTTATAGCCTTTTCGGGTGTTTCCTCTGCTAAAGAAACTCTGGATGAGCTTTTAGGCAAACCGCCCGAAAAGGAGCAGATTGAAAATATCGAGCGCGAAATTATGTCTTTTCAAAACTTTTTAGGTGTGCACGACCTTCTTATACATAACTACGGCCCCGGAAGACAGTTTGCCTCGGTGCACGTTGAGGTTCCGCAGAATATAGATATTGCCACCTGTCACGAGCAGATTGATTTGTGTGAAAAATTGGTCTTAGAGCGCACGGGAATCGAGCTTGTAATCCATATGGACCCAATAGACACCGATAACGAGGAAGTGTTGCTTACCCGAAAGGCTTTAGGTGAGGCAATTAAGAGCATAGACGAAAGACTAACTCTTCACGATTTTAGAATGACACCAAAGACCGAAACCCGCACAAACCTTATCTTCGACGTTGTAGTGCCTTCGGACCTTAAAATTTCAAACGAGGATTTAAAGGTGAAAATCGGCGAAGTTGCAAAAACAATAAACAATACCTTTTGCTGCGTAATAACACTGGATAACGATTATACAGGAAACTGATAAAACGGCGTAATGCTAATTCTGGCATTACGCCGCGTTTTGTTGTTTGATAATTTGTAACCATTTGTAACTTGAATTTTTAATAAAAATTCAATATAATTGGTACAGGAGGTCGATTTTATGACAAATCTTTTGCAAAGTAAAGCAAAAAACATATTGGCGATTGTGTTTTCTTCTATTTATGCTTTTATGGTTTTTTTAAACTTCAATTTTAATTTTACGCTTTACGGAAGTTGGCGCTATACCATAAATGCGATTTTCACTAATTCTATATCTTTGCTTCTTCCCGTAGCGATAATTGTTTTTATTGCCTTAAAAAACAACCAAGGCGCCTTTAAAAAACTGCTTTTGCCTATAGTTTTCGGTGTCGTGCTTGTAAAAGGCACGTATACGCTTTTTATGAGCTTTGCAAACACCTTTACCGTTTTTAACCGTGATATCGAACCGTTACATCTGATAACACTTTTTTTGTCTTGTTTATCATTTGCCGCAGTTGTTCTTATGTTTGTTGGAACACTGGGAAGTTTTAAAAATATAGCACTGCTAAAATACGGCGCACTCGCTTCAGCAATAATACTTGCATTAATCTTTCTGCTCGATTTTATACTTGCAGGCGGTTTTACTTATTTTAAAACGATTTCCGAAATATCTTCGCCGTTATTCTGGTTTAATCAGATAAAAAGCTGGCTCAGATTTCTATCTCAAATTCTATTTTACATAGGTCTTTTCATTCTTTTTCCAACTAAAAAAACCTTGTGCGAAAAAGAACAATAAAAAATTTGGAAATATTTAAAGCGTTTTTTCTTCTTAAAAATACAAAAAATAAACGGGCGGATATTTTAAAATCCGTCCGTTTGCTTTATTTTTACCTAGCAAGTTAAAGGATAAAAAGGAGATTTTTATGAAAAGAATAGCTACTATACTATTATCGGTTTTATTACTCTTGTCCTTGGCGGGTTGCGGAAACTACGATATGATGAACAAGGTGGAGTCCGAGGCTGACAAGATAAAAGACGAGGTAAAGGACGACGTTTCGGATATGATGCCGTCGGACAAAAATTCGAGCGACACCTCATCTGCTAAAATTTCAGCCGAACAGGCAAGAAAACACGCCTTAGACCACGCAAAAGTAAGCGAAAAAGACGCAAGAGATTTCGATATCGACAAGAAAAGTTACAACGGAAAGCTTTGCTTTGAGGTCGATTTTGAAACCGA
>JAZLAD010000030.1:0-9440 GCA_045613005.1 Acutalibacteraceae bacterium
ACGATAGGTAACCATATTTTTTGTGAATAATGTGTGCTTGTGCACACATTAACTTTTATTTATATTTTAGCTCAAATAAAATCCACTAAATAAGATTAACCGTATCTTGTTTCTATTAGATTTGACATTTCGCGAATGTCAAATCTTGGTTAATTATAGCATATACTTTTATTATTGACAAGCACAAAATGTCAAGAATGAGGGATTGATATGTTTATAAACAAAAGTGCAGAAGGGTTAAATAACGTATGCGGTAAAAATATTGCTAATCTTCGTATCGCAATGGGTATTTCGCAAAGAGCATTAGCCGATAAAATGCAATTAGTTGGAATTGATATAGATAAAAATGCTATTCAGCGAATAGAATGTGGCAAACGCTTTGTTACCGATATTGAAGTTATCGCATTTGCAAAAGTATTTAACGTAACAAGCGAACAACTGTTAAAATAAACTATTTATATATAAATCTAGCAAAAAATGCTTGTCAACTAAACGGGGTGCTTTAGTTGACAAGCATTCTTTATTTTTTATTAAATTAATTTTAAGCTGATTTTTTGGGCTTTGCTAAAACTGTAATTAATTCGGTTATGGCGACTGCGACTAGGGAAACTGAAGAAGAAATACTCATAAATATAAGGTAATATGCTATATTGGCTTCTTTGTCAAATATACTAATATCAGTATTTAAATTCTGATACAATACATAGACTGAATTGAATAATAGTGCAGGAATAAGACCTGTGAAAATAAAATAAGTCTTTTTTGAAAGAGCAATTTTATTTATAAATTTATATCCTAGCAGAAGGATTATTGCGGCGTGTAAAATTCCTGCAAGACAGCATACGATATATTCATTAAAATCTCCTGAAAATGCGGATATTAATGCAGCTAAACAGAAAATTGCCGTTAATGAAATTACACTTAATAAGCACAATGCTACACGTTTTACAATTTTGCTAATTAACATAAAACCCAACTCCTTATCTGCTTGCAATTATTATAAAAGCATATTCCATAAATAATGGTGCCAATAAATAGCGGGAAAATTATCTGCAGAGCCTGCGTTTGACCACTCAATTTGGCTTTCACAGTGCCACTTGTTGTCACCGCTTGAACTTAGTGTTGCTATCCAGGCGGTTTTTTCGTGACGCTCACCCTGAGTATAATAAATCTCTATTACCTCGCCTGTTTCGGTTTTAGTGTAGGAAATCACCCTGAACCAATCTATTTGCGGTGCGAAAAGCTCTTTAAACTCTGCGGTTTGTTCTATCTCGCGTACTTTGTTTTTGTGAGCAATGGTTAGAATTCCGTTTTTAATAAGGCAGCCTTGCCAAAAGATAACAAGCGCTATAATAGGAAGAAGCAACGCGCACGCTACTATTCTTTTAACCGTTTTCTTAGCCATTGTTATCCACCTTTCGCTATGTAAAATTTAAAATTCATCTTTATCGCCTTAATTATACAGCCTTTGTTTTGAAAAGTATAGTTACAAATGGTTACAAAATGATTAATGGATTATAAAGAATAAAATCGGTGTTTTGCAAAAGCGAAAGGATATGAAAACATTGCAAAAAAGAATGCTTGTCAACTATAACACCCTGTTTAGTTGACAAGAATAGCTGTTTTTTATTTTAGTTCTATTATTGCGGCGAGGTTACCGCGGTTTGCGCCTTGCTTTCTGTGTGAATAAAGCTCGGTCTCGTTACAGGCTGTACATATATCGCAAAGCTCGATATTTTCCTGCTTTAACCCTGCATTTAACAAAATTTTTTTATTGGCAAGTTTTAGGTTGAGCATATAATGATCACTGTCTTTTTTGGTGAAAACGTCACTTAAATCAACGGGCAGTTTTTTAAACTCGTTATATACGGGTGTATCGACCTCGTAACAGTCCTTACAAATTGACGGTCCGATAACGGCTATAATATCCTGAGGACAGCACCCAAATTCGCTCTGCATTTTCTTAACCGTTACGGCACCGATTTGCTGCACCGTGCCACGCCAACCGGAATGCGAGGCGGCGATAACCTTTTTTTGAGGATCAAGAAAGAGAAGGGGCGTACAATCGGCATACTGTGTTACAAGCGCTACGTTTGGCTGGTTTGTTATAAGACCGTCTATATCTTCAAACGGTGGCTTTGTAAAGCCTGTGCCTTTATCCTTAGAGGTTACACACAAAACGTTAGCCGTATGGGTCTGCTTTGAAAAAACAAGGTCACTAGTATCAATACCTATGGCATCACAAATTGTTTCGTAATTTTTGAAGACCTTTTTATAATCTTCGCCTCTGCCAAATCCCATATTCATTGAAGAATAAAAGCCTTCACTTACACCGCCGAGCCTTGTTGTAAAGGCGTGGCGCACAAGCGAAGTGCTTTCAAGCTTTTTAAAGGTAATATACTTTAAATTACCCTTTGTATTTATTAAGGATGTTTTACTCTCTAGCATAAAATACCTCTCAGGCGTTGGTAATTTCCTTTTGCAGATAATCTGAATTTTCAAGTAAAAGGGCAGAGTAATTCTTACCTAAATTGGTCTCTATAGCATCAAAGGCGCTATCGAGCATGGGTGGACGGTGACGCAATGAGTGGGTATCGGTTGCGATAAAGGAAACATACCCTTTTTTTATAAGCTTATAAGAGATTTTTTTGTATTGCGGCATAAAAAGCGAGGTGGCGTTTAGCTGCGCCAGACATACGCCGCCGTCTATCATCGACAAAACGTGCTTAAAGCCCTTTTCCTTTGCATAACGCTCTATATGTGCGATTATGGGGACAAGGCCAAGCTCTGTTCTGATACGCTTAATATCATCCAGAATATACTTATCTATAGTACAGGTTGGTAATTCGAGCAATAAATATTTACTTTTGTTAAGACAAAGATTGGATATTGCCTTGCTTTTGCCAATACCTGCAAAGTAATAGACCTCACTGCCTAAATATACGTTGGGCAAATCAAGATTTTGCGTTGCGGCAAAAAGCTCTTCACTCGCTTCCTTAACAATCTGGAAAAACTCCTCAAGGTTTTGCTCGTTGGCAATAAAATGCGGAGTTGCAATAACGTCGGTTACGCCCTGAGCCTTTAGAGATTTAAGAAGCTCAATGGATTCTTCTACAGTTCTGGCGCCGTCGTCTACGTCGGGCAGTATATGAGAATGTATATCTATTAAATTCAAAAAGCACTGCCCCTTTCAAAAAGCTTTGTTAAAACCGCCGTAACAGTTTTTGCACGGCGGTTCTGAAATTTATTTTTTATCCTGTTTGTTAGAAGGTTCTGATTGGTCGTAACCGCCGTAGCTACCATAGCCACCGTAGCCACTATAACTGCCATAACTGCTACCGTAGCCGCCATAACCGCCACCGTATCTGCCATAACGACCGCCACCGTATCTGTTATAATACTGGCTATAGTAATATTTGCTCTTATATGAATATCTGCGGTAAACGTATTTGCCGCCTGATTTTGGATTAGCGCCGTTCATAATGGCACCCAAAATCTTATTTTCAGTAAACTCAAGGGTTGAAATAGCACGTTTTAAGGTGTAGTTAGGCGTATAACCGTCTCTTAAAATCAACACGGTGCCATCGGTATGAGGAGCCAACATAACTGCGTCCGAAACAACGTTTATAGGCGGGGTATCAATTAAAACATAATCGTAATTTTCACGCGCATATTTAATGAGCTTTGCAAACCTTCTTGAACTTAGCATTTCGGATGGGTTAGGCGGTGTAGGACCCGCGGTTAAAACGTGGAAGTTATCACTGATTTTCTCCACCGCATTTTCAAATTCCTCAAGACCTGCAAGAACGTTTGAAAGACCTTTTTCATTCTTAAGCTTTAATTTTTTATGCACCGAGCTTCGTCTCATATCGGCATCAATAACAAGGATTTTGTCCTCAAGCTGTGAGAAAGCAACGGCTAAGTTTACTGCGGTGGTTGATTTACCTTCACTTGCATTCGAGCTCGTGATAGCGATAACGTTACCTGTTTCGTTTTTATCAAGCAAGAACATAAGATTGCTTCGAATACTCTTGTAGGCTTCTACTACTGCAAAAGGAGCAGATTTTGTAGGTTTATCCGAAGCGGATTTGTTATCGTCGTACTCGTTATTTGCATAGGATAGCTGATTGAGCTTTTTCTTGAAATGATAACGGCTTTTTTTATAATACTTGCCTGTAATGTCATCGTTTTCGAAATCCGGAACAGAGCCGAGCAGAGGAATTTTATATCTTGCAATAAATTCTTCCTCACCTCTTATGGATTGGTTAAGAGAATCAGCTATAAATACAGCGATATAAGCAAATACTATGCCAATAAGCGCTGCAATAGAGGTAAGATAGGTGGTTCTTGGGAATACCAACGAATTACTTAGCGCAGTTGAAGCCACACTGGCTTTTGCGTAAGGAATATACTTTGTAACATAGTCACAGGAAGCCTCGGCGAATTTATTAGCCAAAAGCTTTGCTTCCTCGCCACTTGCAGAGGTGGCGGAAATATCTATGAAGAGGGTATTGGTAGCACGTCTTGAAACCGAGATAAAACTCTTTAACTGATTGTAAGAATATTTGCCGTCTAAAGTTTCGGATAATTCAACGTATATATCGGGAGTTTCCAAAATATCAACGATGGTATTAGCAAGGGATAGAGAAGCGCTAATATCGGTACCGCTGATAGATTCAGCATTGTTAGGAACAGTTTCATACTGCGTAACAATAGCTCCGTTTGTTACAAGAATAGCCGCACTTGCCTTGTATTTTGGCACGGCAAGAAACCTGCAATAACAGTAAGCACCTGTTGCAAACAGCACCATTGAAAGCAGTAATGCCCAAAGTCTTTTCCAGGCAAGCTGCAAGAAATACATTAAAGAAATATCACCCATAATAAGCCTCTTTTCCAAAATCATACATATACAAAATATATTATATTACATTGCAGATTAAATATCAAGGAAAATTTTAAAAGTTCCAAGACAGGCTTTAAGCTCTGAATATTGGTCGTAAGCGTTTCGGTAGACCTCAATAACGGCGTCTCCCGAAAAGCCGTTTTGTGCAGCACAATTTAAAAAGTTTTTAAATTCGAAACTGCCGTCAAGCGGTAAAAGGCAGTCTTTATGTGCGTTGTTGTCGCTTAAATGTAGGTGTTTTACACTATCCTTTAAAATTTTTATAGCGTCAAACGGAGAATATCCGCCGCGAATACTTTGCTTAACGTCGAGACAAAATGCGGCTCTGTCTCCTAAATATTGCTTCATTTTTTCAAGGAAATCGAGATTGCCCGCTCTGAAATTCACAACGTTTTCCTGAAGTAAAACAGCACCGCCCAACGCTACCTTGTCGGAAATTTGCAAAAAGCGTTCGAAATATCCCTCGTCGTCTAAAACACCGTTTGGCTTTCCACCGTGTAAAATTACGTATTTGGCGCCAAGCTCTGCGGCTATTTCACCGTAACGGCGATAGGTTTGGAGTCCTTCTTTTAGCCTTCTCTCATAGGCTGAAAAGAGCATAAACGAGTCAGCAAGAGAGGCTGTTGGATGAATAGACGTAACGTGGATACCGTAATAGTCTTTAATTCTTTTAAGCTCGTTTACAAAATCTTGTTTCAGCTCTACTGAGGCGTTAAAGAAAATTTCGGTTGTATCAATACCCGCTTTTCCAACCTCTTCAAGAGAAAGTTCGGTTTCAAGCGGATAGTAACAGGCGGTAGAAACTCCTATTCTCATTTTTCTGCCTCCTTGGTGGGATTTACAAGTATAGTTTTATTATCGGTATATATAACCATACCTGCCTTAGCGCCCGATGGCTTTTTAACGTATTTTATCAGTGTGTAATCTACGGGCACCTTAGAAGAATATCTCGCTTTTGAGTTTTTAGCGGCAAGCGTTGCCGCGAAAAGTAAGGTTTCATTACATACCTCTTTGCCGCCGCTAAAGACTATAACGTGCGAACCGTGAATGTCCTTAGTGTGAAACCACAGGTCGAGCTTTGATGCGATTTTCGTGGTTAAAAGGTCGTTTTGCAGATTGTTTTTACCTACCGCAATTTTATACCCTTCCACACTCTCGTATTCTTCGAATTTGAGGGCAGGTTTTTTATTCTTCTGACCTGTTTTTGCGCGAATATAACCCTCGTTTTTAAGCTCCTCGTTTATTTCGCTGATTTCTGCAGAGGTGGACGCTCTTGAAATTGAGTCAAGCACCGATTCTAAATAGTCTATCTCGGCAAAGTCTTTCTCGATCAGGGTGCCAAGCGTTGTAACGGCATTACAGCTTTTCTTATAATCCTTAAAATACTTTGAAGCATTAGCGGCAGGAGATAATTTTTGGTCTAGCGGGATTGTGATATCACATAAATTTTCATCGTAAAAATCGGTTACCGTAACCGATTTGTCGCCCGTAGAAATAGCGTAAATATTAGCCTTTATAAGCTCACCGTATTTACGCAGTATTTCTCGGTTTTCGGTTTGCTTAAGCTCAAGTTTTCTGCCCTCTAAACGCTTGGTTGCGCGGTTTAAAAGGTTCACTGTAAGACGTGTAATTTCGCTTGAGAGCTTTTTTAGTCTAAAAGCGTTTTCCCTGTCAAAATAAAACGCATCAAGCAATTCGCTGAAGGTTTCATATTCTTTCAGCTCGTATTTTCCCCCGTACTGATTTATGGGTGTGAAACTGAAATCCTGCGGTGTTTTATAAGAGTCTAAAATAAGATAGGGCTTTCCATTCAAAAACAATTCTTTTAAACCTTCAATTTGGTTTAAAAGTGCGTTAAAATCGCAGTTTTCAACCTTTAGCTCGGTATCGCTTGATAGAGAAAAGGCGATTTCTCTTGCAATTAAAGGGGAGACACCGCCTATAATATCTAGTAACGCCTTGGAAAGTAACGAGTCTTTGTTTTCAAAAATTTTATCGGCAATATCTTTTGCGTTAGTATTTAAAATATTAAACTTATCCTGTGCCTTGGGATAGCAGTAAACAGCACCGGGCTGTAAAATTCTTTCTTCCTTTAAAATGTCACTGCGGCGAAGCGCATCTAAGATTTTACCCTCGCCGTTTAACAGCACAATGTTACTTTTGTTGCCGATTAGCTCACAAATAATTTTAGGGTTTACCACGTCACCTAATTCGTTTGTGGTGCTAAAGGTAAATTCAATCACACGCTCAAAACCCTTTTGCTCTATTGATACTATTCGAGCAGACGAAAAGTGCTTTCGGCAGAGCATACAAAACATAGGAGGCTGTGCAGGGTTTTCGGGCGAGTGGCTTGTAAAGTGCACACGCGCAGAACCCTGTCTTGCCGATATTAACAGTCTTTTAGTAAAACCTTTTTTGCGTAGCAAAAATACCAGCTCGTCAGCTGACGGCTGGTAGAGTTTATCTATATGGCAGTCAATAATACACTGTAGCTCTTTTGCGATATTTGAGGCAAATCCACCGTCAAACGCCATATTATTCCTCCGTTAAAGCTTGTAGTTTTTTGGCAGTGTCGAAAAAGACCTTTGCTCTTGACGCGTCGTAATTTTTAAGATCTTCAGCACATTTAAAAGCAATTTTTGTCTGTTTTTTTATATAATTTTTAGCAGACTCGGTATCGGGCTTTAAAATACCTATTCGTTGCCTTACGTTATCAATGCTGTAAGGCGCACCACAGTATTTACAAACCATTATAGAATAAAGCTTTTTGTTTTCTTCGAGCGCTATTTCATTTTCCACACTAAAGCCGTTTTGGGCAAGATATAGTCTTAGCGAATCGGCGGCGGTCATAGGCTGAAGAATAAGCGTGATATCCTTGTCCTTTATAAACTCTGTGCGCGATAAAATACCGCTTATAACCTCACCGCCCATACCTGCGATAATAACGGTATCGGCTCTGTCCCTCGAAACACCCGAAAGACCGTCACACAGCACCAAATCAACATCTGTGACACCTAGTCTTTCAAAATTAGACCTAGCGTTTAAAAGCGGTTTTTCGCCAATATCGGTAGCGGTTATTTTGCCGTACTTGCCCGATAAGGCAAGAAAGGCAGAGAGATAACCGTGGTCGGTACCTACGTCGCACACGCTGTCTCTCTCAGGTATCAGCGAGGCGATAAGGGATAAGCGCTCACTTTTTTGTGATAACATTATTTGTCTTCAAAGTGCTTATTGAGCTTTGCGAGTAGCTCGTCGCAATCGGTTCCGTGAACGGCACAAGCCTGTTCAATGCTCTCGTTACGAGAAGCAGGACAACCAAGGCAGTGCATACCGATAGCAAAGAAATACTCAGCGGCAGCAGTGTCCATATCTAAAACGTCTCCAATTAACATATCTTTTGTGATTTTCATTTTTTATTCTCCTTAAATTTTAATTTCCTTTTAAAAAAGCTTGGGGTCTTGCTTTAAATTGGTTCTTGAATGATTAAACAGCTTTCTGTTGTCAAGACTCCAAAGTCTTGCAGAAAAGTCCTCTTCAGCGGTGGAAATCAAAGCTTCTTTAATTTCGTAAACTCTTGAATCCATAAGGTCAAGCTCGGACAGTAGTTCAGCCTCTAAAAACATCGGTCGCACAGCGGCGCCAAAATCAGGCTCACCGTGGTGGGAAATAATCATATGCTCTACTAGCGTTGCGGTTCTGGGGCTTAGTTTTAAATTCTTAGCATATTCACCTATTTTTGCGGCACCCATAACAAGATGACCTAACAGGTTTCCGTCTACCGAATAGCCTTCAGCAATACCGCTTTCGTTAACTATGAATTCCTCTATTTTTGAAATATCGTGAAGCATCGCGCCCGTAAGCAATAGCTCGCAGTCAACAAAAGGATAAACCTTGCAAACGTTTTGGGCTAGTTTTACTATCGACAGGGTGTGCAAAAGCAATCCGCCACGTACCGCGTGATGAAGCTTGTATGCCGCCGGCCAATAAAGCAGTTGCAAACGGTGGTCGGCATAAACCGAGAGTACTAATTTCTTAAGCTCATCGTCCTTAAAAGAGGATGCAATATTGATAATTTCGTTATACATCTGCTCAGACGAATATGCCGCAGAGCGAACGAAATCTTCAACCTTAACGTTGTCCTGCTCGATTGCCGGACGTATGCGCTCAATTCTTAACTGGTCGGTCCCGTTATACTGAGATACGGTGCCTCTAACCTTTACGATATCGCCCGACTTAAAGGTGCCGTACTCAGTTTCTGAGTATCGCCACAGCTTTGCGTTAATTTCTCCGTCGGCATCACCAAGGGTAAAATCAAGATAAAAATCACCCTTAGAGGAGGTTTTTTGCTCAACCGTTTTTACAAGGCAAAAACCGTCCACACGGCCTTGGTTATCAACAGGTGTAAAATTCATAAACACAAATTCCTTTACTAGATAATCATATCTTTAAATATTATACTATACCAAACTGCTAAATTCAAGAAATATTATACAGATAGACAAATTTTCCTTAAATTTATGCTTTTACTTGCGAAATT
>JAZLAD010000031.1:0-5999 GCA_045613005.1 Acutalibacteraceae bacterium
AAATCGAGCACGCCAGAGCCACTTGCAAACGGCTGAAAGCCTGACAGCAGGTTAAAGCCTAAAGCGCAAGGAACGGATAGTACTAACACGGCAACGCCGCAGATTAAACAGCCCTTAATTCTAGACCAGCCTGTGATTTCACGCACCATAGCGAGAATGTTTTCGAACACCGCGATAATGGTGCACATAGCGGCAAAGAACATAAAGAGGAAGAAGAGTGTACCCCAAATTCTACCGCCCGACATATTGTTAAATACCGAAGCCATTGCCTGGAATAAAAGTGAAGGACCAGCACCTACCTCAACGTCGAAGGTAAAGCAGGCAGGGAAAATAATAAGACCTGCCATTAATGCTACGAAGGTATCAAGACCTAATATATTTAAAGATTCGCCCATGAGTGAGCGCTCTTTACCTATATAGCTTCCGAAAATCGCCATAGAACCGATACCAAGACTAAGTGTAAAGAAGGCCTGATTCATAGCGCCAACAATAACGTTTCCGTTTATTTTAGAAAGGTCAGGTTTCAAATAGAAGCTAAGACCCTCCTTAGCGCCGTCAAGCGTAAATGCGTTAATAGCTAAAACTATCATAAGGGCAAAGAGTGCTAGCATCATATACTTTGTAACGCCCTCAACACCCTTTTGCAAACCAAAGGACAAAATAAAGAATCCAAGCGCTACAACAATAGCCATAAAGCCTACCATTACGATAGGGTCAGACAGCATATTTCCAAACAGAGCGTTTGAAGCCTCGTTTGAAATACCCGTCATATTACCGCTTAAAAACTGAACGAAATAATAAAGAATCCAACCTGTTACCGACGTATAGAACATCATAAGCAAGAAGTTAGCCGCAAGTGCTACCTTACCGTGTATGTGCCATTTTTGACCAGGCTTTTCAAGCTTCTGATAAAGTCTTATTGGACTGCTTTGTGCCGCACGGCCTAAGGAAAACTCCATAACCATTACAGGCAGACCTAAAACAATTAAGAAGATTAAATAGATAAGTACAAATGCTCCGCCGCCGTATTGACCTGCCATCCAAGGAAACTTCCATACGTTTCCGCAACCGATAGCGCAACCGGCAGAAAGCAAAATAAAGCCTAAACGGCTGCCTAATTTTTCTCTTGCCATAAAAAGACCCCCTAATTTCTTTTTTTATATTATACATTAAAAAAAAAGAAACTACAAGGGGATTTTGTATAAAAATATATAACGGAACGCCACACAGGGCGTTCCCTACAAATCAAATTACAAAAACTTTCTGATATCTATTGCTAATTTTTCTTCTAAATTTATAAGGCGCTTGGCGATATCCTTTGTTTTTTCACTTGCCGCCTCGTATTTATTCAGATACTTATTAAGTGATTTAACACCCATATTACAGCCGTCGGTCATAAGGTCCGAAATAGTTTGGTCGGACCTGTCAACTGCCAAATGGACGTTGGTTTTCATCCACGACATACCCTTAGCTATAAGCTGCGGCTCTTTTCCCTCATCGTGATAATCGTTCAAAAGCTCCTCAATTTCGTTTTGCAGTTTAGAATGTTCATCCTTACAAACAATCAAAAGCCTTTTGAATTCTCTGTCCTCAACCTTGTCGAGAATATCATCTATCGACTCTATTCCCATCTTAACGCCTGCATCACATTCTCTTAGTAGCTTAATTGTATCCTGTTCTACCATATAAAAAACCTCTTTTCTGCACTTAGTGTTTGCAAAAAAGAGGTTTTTAAACAAAAATATTAAATTACTTCTTTTTATTACCGAGGCTTAAAATTATACCGAGTGCCACCGACAACGCCGCCGCCATCATAACCTGATATTCGCTCGGCAGTAAAAAGGTTACGGTGTGAGCAGGTATCCAAAATAGCGGTACCGTCTTAAATATTGTAAAACCTACAAACTTAGTCCAATCAATACCTATAATTACTGCACTTAGCGTCGCCTTTTGCTTTTGAGCCTTTAGCTCTAAAACCTTATCGGTACATTTATGTACCGCCATAAAGGTAGGGCCAAAGGTGGTGTTCATCATAACGCTGGTGTATAGCGCGCGTAAAAACGCACTGTCGCCACCGGGAAGCATACCTGATGCCATTAAGGAAACAGCGGCAGAGGAATAAACCTTCATCATAAAGGTAATCCAGATACCGATAAGACCCCAAATCACAAATCGCCAAACGATTTTTACAGGCGCTACGGGTTTTGACGTTGCTATCAGCGCGGCAATTAACTCGCCCGCAGTTGCAAGTAACGCAAACTTTATAAAGCCCATAATAAACGGATGTGCCGAGGATAACTCTTTAAACACCTCACGGCTTTGCGGAACGATTAGCACTAGTGCAAATGCTAAAAGCGAAAGGCAGATATATCCGATTATAAATATTCCTTTTAACCGACTGTTTTTCATAAATTTGTTTCCTTTAATTATAATTATATCCTAAATCGAATGCCTTTAAATTAAGCTCTAAGAACTTCTTGGGAACGGTTTTTTCAATAACCTTGATCCAATCCTCGTAAGGAATTTCTGTGCTCTTTGCTAAAACACCAATAAGCACTACATTTACAGCCTTTTGAGAACCTGCTTTAAGACTTAAATTCAGCGCATCAAGAGCAACTGTCTCTGCCTTTTCAGATAAAGCATCAACTATACCCTCAGGATACTTTGCTGCACCTGTGATTACAGGCATTGGATTTATTGCTCTATCGTTTAAAATGATTTTTCCGCCTTTTTTAAGGTATGGCAGAGCGCGGAGTGCCTCTAAACGCTCAAAAGCTAAAATAATATCAGCCTCGCCCTTATCGATTATAGGAGAAAAAACCTTCTCGCCGTATTTAACGTAGGTAACAACCGAGCCGCCACGCTGACTCATACCGTGCACCTCGGATACCTTAACGTCGTATCCTGCATCTATAACGGCGTTTCCTAAAATTCGGCTGGCTAAGAGGGTACCCTGACCGCCAACGCCTACAATCATAATATTTTTAGTAGCCATTATTCTTCCTCCTTTGAGATTGCACCAAACGGACAAATTCCAACGCAGAGACCACAGCCGTTACACTGTGTTACGTCTATCTTTGCCTTGCCGTTTTCAAAAGTGATAGCAGGGCAACCAAGCTTCATACACTTTTTGCAGGATTTACATTTATCCTCGTCTACTTTGCAGTAGCCTGTATATTTAACCGTTTTAAGTAAAGCGCAAGGACGCTGTGCGATAATAACCGAAGGCTCGTCACAAGATAATTCTTCCTTAACAGCCTTTTCAAATGCTACTGTATCAAACGGATCCTCAACCCTTACTCTGTCAACGCCTACAGCCTTGCAGAGTGCCAATAAATCTACCTGACGGGTAGGCTCCTTACGGATTGTGAAGCCTGTGGTTGGGTTATCCTGATGACCTGTCATACCCGTGATTGAGTTATCAAGAATAATAACCGTGTTATTGCCCTTGTTGTAAACTATATCGATAAGACCTGTTACGCCCGAATGCATAAAGGTTGAGTCGCCTATTACAGAAACTAACTTTCCTGCAAACTCGTTGCCTCTTGCCTTTACCATACCGTGAGCCGCGCTGACTGATGCGCCCATACAAATGGTTGTATCAACGCTTGAAAGCGGTGCCACAGCGCCCAGCGTATAGCAACCGATATCGCCCGAAACGGTGAGACCTAGCTTAGAGAGTACGTAAAAGGTTGCTCTGTGAGGACAGCCCGCACACATAACGGGAGGACGAACAGGCACGTTTTCGGCAGGTGCGAAAGCATCGGTTTCCTCGCCTAAAACTACCTTCTTTATCATATTCTGACTGTATTCGCCAAGAAGTGTAAATTTATCTTTTCCTAAAACGTTAATACCAAGCGCCTTTACGTGCTCCTCAATAAACGGGTCAAGCTCCTCTATAACGTAGAGCGTGTCTACGCTCTTTGCAAAGTCTTCTATAAGCTTTGTAGGAAGCGGATATACTAGGCCTAGCTTCAAGAAATTAGCCTTATCACCTAAAGCATCCTTAGCATAAACGTATGAAACGCCCGAGGTTATAACGCCTATTTTTGAGCCGTTATCTTCTACTGTGTTAAGCGCTGAGGTTTCGGCAAATTCGCGTAAAGCCGCTTCACGCTTTTCAACGTCAACGTGTCTTAGCACTGCGTTTGCAGGCATCATAACGTTCTTTCTTATGTTCTTTTCATAAGGCTTTAACGCTACTTCTTCTCTATCCTTTATTTCAACCATACTCTGTGAGTGTGAAACTCTGGTAGACAGTCTTACAAAAACAGGTGTATCAAACTGCTCGCTAAGTGAGAAAGCAAGTTTTGTAAATTCCTTACACTCAGAAGAATCCGAAGGCTCCAGCATAGGAATTTTAGCCGCCTTTGCATAGTGGCGTGAATCCTGTTCGTTTTGGGAAGAGTGCATACCCGGGTCGTCTGCAACACACAAAACAAGACCCGCATTAGCACCTATGTAGCTTACTGTAAACACAGGGTCAGCCATAACGTTAAGACCAACATGCTTCATACAGCTCATAGCTCTGCCACCCGCAATAGAAGCACCTATAGCCACCTCAGCCGCTACCTTTTCGTTTGGTGCCCACTCAACGTAAACACTGTTATCATATTCTGCCATAGCCTCGGTGATTTCAGTACTCGGAGTACCGGGGTAGGAAGATACAACCTTTACCCCTGCTTCATATGCACCCTGAGCTACAGCGGCGTTACCAAGCATTAATTTTTTCATTTTTTTACCTTCTAACCTATTATATTTCATTCTGTTTTGAAACAAGAGCCTCTGCGCTGTAAAGTTTTCTAAGCTTCGGCTTTTCTATTTTACCCGTTGGGTTTCTCGGTACGTCTGCAAAGATAATCTTGCGAGGACGTTTATATCTTGGCAGGTCTAAGCAGAAGTTGTTTATATCCTCTTCTGTAACACAAGAGCCCTCTTTTAGCTGAATAATTGCGGCGGCGATTTCACCGAGTCGCTTATCAGGAAGACCGATAACCGCAACGTCGCTTATAGCATCGTGACTTCTGAGGAAATCCTCTATCTGTACAGGATACAAGTTTTCTCCGCCTGTTATTATAACGTCTTTTTTGCGGTCAACAAGGTAGATAAAGCCGTCCTTATCCTCCATAGCCATATCACCTGTATAAAGCCAACCGTCAGCCAATATTTCGTTGGTTGCCGCTTCGTCCTTGTAGTAGCATTTCATAACGCCGTCACCCTTAACGGCAAGCTCGCCAACCTCACCCTTGGCTACCTCGTTACGGTGCTCGTCGACAATCTTAGTCTGCCAGCCGTAACCCGCCTTACCGATTGCGCCAACGTGGTCGATGTTTTCCATACCAAGATGCACACAACCGGGTCCTATAGACTCGCTAAGACCGTAGTTTGTATCGTAAAGGTGATTAGGGAATATCTTTTTCCAACGCTTTATAAGGCTTGGCGGTACCGGTTGAGCACCTATATGCATCAATCTCCACTGGGAGAGATTGTATTTTGAAACGTCAACCTTGCCGCTGTCGATAGCGTCTAAAATATCCTGTGCCCACGGAACAAGAAGCCATACAATAGTACACTTTTCTTCCGATACGGCGTTTATTATCCATTCAGGGTCGGTACCCTTTAAGAGCACCGATTTAGCGCCCACCATGAAGCTTCCGAACCAATGCATCTTAGCGCCTGTGTGATATAAGGGCGGTATGCAAAGGAAAACGTCGTCCTTTGTCTGCTTGTGGTGGTTTTGCTCAACCTTAACTGCGTGAACTAAGCTTTTATGCAAATGCAAAATAGCCTTCGGAAAGCCTGTCGTTCCCGATGAGAAGTATATAGCACCGTCATCCTCATCAGAAAGCGGCACCTGTGGGTCTTTAGAGCTGCAGAAGGTAACCAACTTATCGTAGCTTCCAGCAAACGCAGGGCAATCCTCACCCGCATAAAGCCACGTCTTTATAGCCATAACCTTATGGCAGATTTCTTCAACACGGCCTATAAATTCAGGACCG
>JAZLAD010000032.1:0-4176 GCA_045613005.1 Acutalibacteraceae bacterium
CCTAGCTGGGAAACCTATGACAACAAGGATAATAGAACGGTTATAAGCATTGATCCGGGTGCCGCTTTCGGAACGGGTACACATGCTACCACCTCACTGTGTCTAGAACTTTTAGAGGATATAATAACACCTGAAAGTACCGTTTTGGATATAGGAACGGGAAGCGGAATTTTAGGTATCGCATCTATACTTTTAGGTGCTAAAACTGCCGTTGGCGTTGATATTGACCCACAGTCTGTAAAGACCGCTATATCTAATTCGCAGATAAACGGCGTAGCCGAAAAATGCGAGTTTTTGGTAGGCGATTTAGCCGATAAGGTGAGCGGAAAATACAACGTGCTTTGTGCTAATATTGTTGCCGACGTTATTATAAGGCTGTTTGACAATGCCGCAGATTTTATGACCGAAGACGGTGTATTTATCGTTTCGGGAATTATTGATTTAAGAGCAGACGAGGTTGAAAAAAGTGCCACAGAACATGGCTTTAAAATTGTTAAAAATCTAGTCCGCGAGGAATGGCACGCATATCTACTTATTAGCCAGAGCATCTAAACCCGAACCAGCCTTAAATGGCGGTTTTTAGGTGTCTTTCGGCTCATCTCAACACATAGGCGACAGCCTTATGTGTCTCGTTTCACCAAAATCCATACAAAAAACTGCACATTTAAGGTCGTGGAATTTTGTAAATAAAGGATTTTTCGGTGTGCGAGACACAAATGTGAGTGAATCCTGTCGGATTCACGAGTATTTTAACAAAGCTACAGCGGAAAATCCTTGTTTCAAAATCTGATTCGGGTTTAGATGCTCTGGCTAAATAATAATTTGGGGGAAACAGGATGCTTGAGTTTGAGCAACTAAAATTAAGACTTACTGCAAACGAGCAAGAAATCAAAGATTTGAAGGATGCTATACAGTATGGTCGTTTACTTAGAGAAATAGAAGAATTAGAGCAAAAAGCGGCAGCTGACGGTTTTTGGGACGACGTTGAAAATTCCCGTGTAGTGCTTCAAAAGACGGGCAAGCTAAAAAATATAGTAGAAAGCTATGATAAAGCGGCTGCATCTTATGACGACCTTCTTGTTCTTATAGAAATGGGTGATGAAGAGGGCGACCTTTCTTTGGTTGATGAGATAACCGCCTCAATTGACGAGCTTGAAAAAAGCCTCGCTTCACAGCGCCTTTCAACACTGCTTACAGGCACCTATGATGCCAACAACGCAATTCTTACCTTCCACGCAGGTGCAGGCGGTACCGAAGCTATGGACTGGGTACAGATGATAGTTCGTATGTATACCCGTTGGTCCGAGCGCCACGGCTTTAACGTTAACGTGCTTGACTTTTTAGACGGTGACGAAGCAGGCCTTAAAAGTGCCGTAATGTCAATAGAGGGTGAAAACGCCTACGGTTATTTAAAGAGCGAATCGGGTGTTCACAGATTAGTTCGTGTATCTCCCTTTGATGCTTCAGGCAGAAGACACACCTCGTTTGCTTCTGTTGAGGTTATGCCCGAAATTAACGACGATGCCGACGTTGAAATAAGGGAAGAGGACGTTAAAATGGACGTTTTCCGTTCGTCAGGTGCGGGCGGTCAGCACATCAACAAAACCTCTTCTGCCGTTAGACTTACCCATATTCCGACAGGAATTGTGGTAGCCTGTCAAAATGAGCGCAGTCAATTCCAGAATAAAGACAGAGCTATGAAGATGCTAAAGTCTAAACTTTTGGAAATCAAAGAGCGTGAGCATCTTGAAAAGATTGAAGATATAAAGGGCGTTCAAAAGGAAATTGCTTGGGGTTCACAAATCCGTTCCTACGTATTTATGCCTTACACACTTGCCAAAGACCACAGAACAGGCTTTGAATCAGGTAATATAAATGCTGTTATGGACGGCGATTTAGACGGATTTATAAATGCTTTCTTAAAAGAATCGAGCAAGGCTGAGAAAAATCTATGATAGACCTTGAGATTTTAGAGCTTAGTAGTGTACCCGAAACTGAATACTTAAGGGAATACAACCGTCAAAGCGCTTACAACAAAAAAAGAATTTCCATTATGCGTCCAAAGGATAAGAGGCGCTCTCTTGCAGGGCTTATACTTTTGCGCAAAAAAATTGCCGAGCGTTACGGACTTACAGATTATGAATTCACCTACAACGAAAACGGGAAACCTCTGCTTGATTTTTGCTATTTCAGTATATCCCATAGCGGTGAGTACGTTGCCTGCGCGTTGGGTGATACTCCTGTAGGCGTTGATACCGAGGTTATAAGGGATATTCCTTTTCGTAACGATTACAGGCTATTTACCTTGGAAGAGGTGGTTTACGTAAACGAGTGCGAGAAGGAGCACAACCTGAGATTTTTTGAGATTTGGACCAAAAAGGAAGCCTACATAAAGGCAAAGGGTTTTAAATTAATAGACGGCTCGGGTATTAACGTGTTAAATCTTCCCGATGCCGAGTTTAGCACCGAAATAATCGGCGAAAATATGCTGACGCTTTGCGAGATAAAACAGATTTAGAATAAAGAAAACAGAGGAAAATAAGCTTATATTTCCTCTGTTTTCTTATTTTGTGAAAAAAGACGAAAAAATTGTAACCAAATTGTAACTTTTTTAAAATTGCCTCTTGAAATTTTGTCACATTTTGTGTAAAATAAAGTAAATGTCTTTTTATATATAATAATATTATACAAAAAATGGGAGTGCTTGTTTATGTCAAACCGCTTATTTCAAGGCGTAATACATCAGATGAAGGACGCTGTTGACAAAACCTTCGGCGTTTTAGATGAAAATATGATGATTATTGCCTGTAGCGATCTTGGAAGAATAGGTGAGCAGTTATCTGTAGCGGCACCTAATTCCTCCGAACTTTATGTTTCTAACGGATATACCCTAAAAACTCTCAGCAGTCTCCAAAGTCTAGAATACACCGTTTTTGTTTACGGTGACGACGTGCTATCCTCAAAGTACGTTTCGGTTTTATCGGTTGCTTTTTCCAACATTAAGTTTTATTATGACGAAAAGTATGACCGTAGCAACTTTATCAAGAACATAATCCTCGATAATATTCTCCCCGGAGATATTTATCTTAAAGCGCGTGAGCTTTATTTCAACAGCGACGTGCTTCGCACGGTAATACTTATCAGAAACGTTGAGCCTAACGACGTTTCTGTTTACGACGTGCTCCAAAATCTTTTCCCTGATAAGACTAAGGATTTTGTTATCAACATTAACGAAACCGACATTGCATTAGTAAAAGAAACTAAAGCGGATATCGAGTCTAAGCATATTGAAAATCTTGCGGCAACAATTGCCGATACACTTTCGGGCGAATTTTTTGTACACGCTGTTATCGGAGTGGGCACAACGGTTGATAACCTTAAGGATTTAGCCCGTTCATTTAAGGAAGCTCAGGTAGCACTTGAGGTGGGTAAGGTGTTTGATACCGAAAAGACTATTGTTTCATACGATAATCTCGGTATCGCAAGACTAATATATCAGCTTCCGACCACACTTTGCGAAACCTTCTTAAAGGAAATATTTAAGCGTGGCTCTATTGATACTCTTGATCAGGAAACTCTCTTCACCATTCAGCGCTTCTTTGAGAATAACCTCAACGTTTCCGAAACCTCAAGAAAGCTTTTCGTTCATAGAAACACCTTGGTTTACAGACTTGAAAAGATAAAGAAGATAACAGGTCTTGACCTTAGAGAGTTTGACCATGCAATTGTATTTAAAATTGCACTTATGGTTAACAGATACTTAAAGAGTACACCAGTTAAATTTTAATTTAAGTCTATTAAAAGGCGGTATAATTTAATGCATGATGAGATGTACGACATCAAGGCTTTTGCTACAAAGCAACCTAAAAAGCCTGTCATTGAGTTTCGCGGTGTTTCCAAAACCTATCAAACGGGAACCCACGCACTCGAGGATGTCAACATAAGGATAAACAGCGGAGAATTTGTGTTTGTGGTAGGTTCTTCGGGCGCAGGCAAAAGTACCTTTATGAAGCTTATAATGCGCGAGGAAAAGGCAAACACAGGCTCTATAACAGTAAACGGATACGAGCTTACAAAAATGTCAAGACGTCAGGTGCCTATGCTGCGTCGTACTATGGGCATTGTGTTTCAGGATTTCCGTTTAATACCTAATATGAACGTTTTTGAAAACGTAGC
>JAZLAD010000033.1:0-21684 GCA_045613005.1 Acutalibacteraceae bacterium
CTGTTTGTACATCTGAGGGGATTGTGGAAGAGCGAAAAAGCTTCCCTTGTGAATTCTCGACGGTACGAGATAGTCTCTGGCACCCTCAGGGGTAGATTTAATAAGGGTTGGTGTCTCTATTTCTATAAATCCGTTTTCGTCAAAATAGTCTCTTGTAACCTTAGCAATTCTGTGACGAAGAAGAATGTTGTTCTGAATAACAGGTCTTCTAAGATCAAGATAACGGTATTTAAGGCGTAGCTCCTCCTTAGCACCGCAATCGTCTAAAATTTCAAACGGTGTGGTCTGTGCTTCGCCGAGTATCTTAAGTTCGGTAACCCAAAGCTCGATTTTACCGGTAGGAATATCCTTGTTTATAGATGAGCGAAGGCGAACTATACCCTTTGCCATAACAACAAACTCACTGCGAAGGCTTGAAGCTTTTGAGAAAATCTCTTTGTCGGTTGTATCGTCAAAGGCTAGCTGAATAATGCCTGTCCTGTCTCTTAAATCAACAAAGATTAGTCCGCCAAGGTCACGCTGACGCTGTACCCAACCGCAAACTACGATTTCTTTATCCTTGTCGTTTTCTGTAAATGTACCGCAGTAGCCGGTACGCTTCATTCCGTTTAATCTATCAAGTTTCAAAAGAAACACCTCTTAAAAATTTGTACTTAAAGCATCGGTAAGACTATCAAGTGCAACCGATGTTGAAGCTTTAAAAAGTTCGTTAGAAAGCTCTGTGAGTTTAACCTTTATAATATCGCCGTTTGCCATATTTTTAAGGTTTGCTTCGCCGCTTTCAAGTTCGCTATCCCCTAAAACTATGCTGAACGAAGCACCGATTTTATCGGCGTATTTCATCTGAGCTTTAAGTCCTCTAGCACAGATATCGGATTGCACCTCAAAACCATCAGCTCGAAGTTCGGCACAAAGCTCGGTAGCTTTAAGCGAAGCTTCTTTGCCCATAGATGCAATATAAAGGTCACATTTTTTATCTTTTGGCAACTTAACGCCTTGATTTTCGAGCACCAGCATCAATCTTTCAATGCCCATAGCAAAGCCTAGTGCCGGAGTTTGCGGTCCACCCATTTGAGAAACGAGACCGTCGTATCGACCACCGCCGCAAACTGTTGACTGCGCACCTATATCGCCCGAAACGAATTCAAAAACAGTGCGTGTGTAGTAGTCAAGACCTCTTACAATGTGAGGATTTACTTTATATTCAATCTTAGCTGAGTCAAGGTGTGCCTTAACCTGGTCAAAATGCTCTTTGCAGTCGTCACAAAGGAAGTCAAGCACTACAGGTGCATCCTTCGCAATAGCAGAGCAAACAGGTGACTTACAGTCAAGAATTCGCATAGGATTGCGATCAAGTCTTTCTTTACAGGTATCGCAAAGCTCCGAAAACTTAGTTTCAAAATATTCCTTTAATGCTTTATGATAATTTTTTCTGCATTCAGGACAGCCTATAGAATTTATTTCTAGTGAAATTTTTCCGATACCTACCGATTCAAGCGCCTGACGGGCAAGTTGTATAACCTCGGCATCAGCAGCGGCATTAGCCGCACCAAAGCATTCAACACCAAACTGATGGAATTCTCTAAGCCTTCCTGCTTGTGGCTTTTCGTATCTGAAACAGCTTCCTATATAACAAACCTTAACGGGTAGTGCACCGTGGATAAGGCCATTTTCAATAACGCTTCTAACCGTACCCGCAGTAAGCTCGGGACGAAGTGTGATAGAGCGGCCACCCTTATCGTCAAATGTGTACATTTCCTTTTGAACAACGTCGGTAGTGTCACCCACGCTTCGTTTGAAAACCTCGGTATGCTCAAAGGTAGGCACCCTGATTTCTCTGAAGCCGTATAGATGGGCAGTCTCAAGAAGCTTTGCTTCTACAAACTGCCAGTTGTGAGAATTTTGCGGTAAAAGATCGTTAGTACCCTTTACTGCCTTATTGATTTCAGCCATTAAACTTAAACCTCTAACCTTTATGATTTTCTAACAATATCACGCCAACCAAGGTCGCCGCGCTCAAGACCGTGAATAAGCACTTCAGCAGTTGCGATATTAGTTGCAAACGGAATATTGTGTACGTCACAGAGTCTTAAAAGATTATTTTCATCCTCTGTGTAGTTTGAAGAAATAGAGTCGCGAAAAACAAGAAGAAGATCTATCTCATCGCAACCGATGCGGGATGCTATCTGCTGTGAGCCACCATGAGCGCCACCTAAAAAGTTTGCAATTTCAAGGCCTGTAGCTTCAGAAATCATCTTGCCTGTAGCTCCTGTAGCTATTAGGTTGTGGCGGCTTAAAATTCCGCAATATGCAATACAAAATTGAACCATAAGTTCTTTTTTGGAATCGTGTGCAATTAAAGCAATGTTCATAAAAATTCCCCTTTTTTCAAATTTATATTTTACTGAGTTTCGGTAGCTGTACGTCAGCACCAGAAAGCCTTAAAGCAATTCTAGATAAAGCCTTGAAAGCCTTACCATTCTTTTTAAGATTGTGATTTACGGGTAAAAGCAAAAGCTCTGTATCGTTTGGCACTATACCTATAAGGCGCAAACACGATTTATCGATAATAACGTCGATATTGTCGTATAATCCCTTCTTTATAAGTTTTGGCTCAAAACGGTTAATTATGAGTCGTGGCTCTGCTCTGCCTTCAGGAAGCAGTGCCGCAATAGCGGCGGCATCCCTTACCGATACTGGATCAGCATTTGAAACGGTTATAAAGAAAAGCTCACCTGATATATCCGATAAAGCTGAAAGGTCGACACCTGCGGGCATATCAAGAATAATAATATCGTAATCCTGGCGCTGCTTTGTTATAAAATCTGCAAGAGATGCTGCATCTATTTTATTAGCAGTAGCAGGGGCAGGAACAACACTTATAAGGTTTTTGCCCGGAACCTTGTAGATAACGTCCGATGATGACCTGCCTGAAAAGGCATCGGCAAGGTCAAATACTATATCCTTATCAATGCCGAAAAACAAATCAAGACATCTCAGTCCTTCATCGAGGTCAAGCAGTAAAACTTTTTTATTAAGCTTTGAAAAAGCAAGGGCAAGACCTGATGAAACGGTGGATTTACCCGTTCCGCCCTTGCCGGAGGTAACAGCAAACGCAAGTGCCATAAACTAACTCCTTTAAAATCACAACTTAGAACAATATTTTATCACAAAAATACCAATCTGTCAAATATTTACACCGTTATTTTATGCAAATATTATTGTAAAACGGTGTTAGGTGTAGTGTCGGGAGAAGAGTTGCCTGAGGTGGAGAAATAGGCATCTAATATCTGTCGCACTAATGCGCCCGACGAATAACCTGAGTTACCGTGCTCAAGCACAACCGAAATGGCAATTTCAGGCTTGTCAAAGGGTGCGAAAACGATAAAGGTACTGTGGTCTGCTTTGTTTTGAACCTGTGAAGTACCGGTTTTGCCGCCAACCTTTATAGGATAGTCGCCAAGCGCCGTGCTACCCGTACCGTCAATCGTAACCGAAAGCATACCTTTTTTTATAGCGTTTATTGTGCTGTCACTAATTTTTACCGTGTTGGCAACCTGCGGCTCGTTGTAGCTGTAAACGTAAGACATATCGTAGGAGGTAATCTTATCTATAAGTGTAGCTTTATAGTGTGTGCCGCCGTTAGCAAAGGTTGCGGTGTAGTTTGCGAGCTGAAGCGGTGTAAACGCGTTTAACTGACCGATTGAAATCTGTAGCGTATCACCGCCGAAGCCGTTACTGGTGGGTTCTACCAAGATACCCTTACTGTCATCAACCTCAACACCCGTTTTGGTTCCAAGTCCAAACTGCTTAAAATATTCGGTAAGTGTTATTGCACCAACCCTTCTGCCAAGCTCAAAAAAGAAATAGTTACAGCTCTTAGATAGGGCAGTAGTAAGTCCTATATTTCCGTGTCGGTGCATACAGGTAGGCTTATAATCGTCAAAATAATCATAAGCGTGAACGCAATTTATATATTCTCCGTCACCCAGAAGTCCGCCCTCAAGTGCGGCGGTGGCAACTATGGGCTTTATTGTAGAGCCTACAGGATATACACCCTGAAAAGCGCGGTTTGTAAGGGGAGAGCCTACGGTATCGTTGACAAGCTTATCGTAATCCTCACCAAGTGTAGCAATATCATAGGTAGGATAGTTTGCGGCACAAATAATTTTACCGGAGTTAACGTCAACAACAACCGCAGAACCTGCTGTACAGGTGCCACCTTGACTTTTTAACGTTGTAACGGTTTCTTTTAAGGCATCCTGAACTGTGCGCTGAATTTTTCTGTCAAGCGTTAAAACAATGGTTTTACCTGCAATCGGTTCTTTGGTGACTTCGGTTTTTATAATATTTCCGTTTGTATCTATATAGTAGGTGAGCTCACCGTCTGTACCGCGTAAATATTCCTCAGCCCATTTCTCAATACCGCTTTTACCTACCTTGTCGTTAAAGAAATAACCTTTATCCTTATAGTTTTCACCCTTATCCCAATCCTCTTCAAAAATAGGGCCAACCGTACCTATAAGATTAACTGCAAGTGAGGTATCAGCGTATTCTCTGAACGGAGCAACCTCAACCGTTACACCGTCAAGTCTGAAGGCGGATTCACTTACCTTTCTCATAAGCTCGGTAGGTATGTCCTCAGCAAAAATAAAGGGATAGGAAATCGAAAAGTCGGATATCTCCATAGTATATCTGATACCCATAATTTTTCTTTGCTCATCGGCGGTGTATTCTAAAAGATTGTATCTTTCGGCTAATTCATCAAAGCAGTTTTTTGCTGTGGCGTAATGAGCTAGATCCAGCAAATTAATCAGCTTTTCGGTTTTTTCACCCTCAATAAATTCGGGTGACTGTGAATTTGTTATAGGAAGCTTATCGTTATACGTAACGTTGTTCTCGCTTAAAAGATTGACTAAAGCGAGAATTACGTCGTTTAAATTATCTTTTACATAGGCTTTGTTAAAAACAATGTTGTAGCCGTCACGGTTTACTGCAATTTTTCTTCCGTAGCAGTCAAGAATTTCACCGCGAGGTGCTTTTATCACTGCTTTTCTAACGGAGGTGCTTCCCTTAGCGGAGGAATAGTCATCTGCCCTCACAAGTTGAATATTATAGATTCTAAGTGTATAAACCAATAATAAGATAGCCAGAAAAAACGATAGAACAATAAGCGGAGTCTGCCTTTTTCTCTTAAAGGGCATATAACCACCTCCTTTATAAATTAAACTTCTTGTTTATTGATTTTTTGAGTAAATATACAAGCACCGAAATAATAGCGGTGTACAAGGCAGAGGGCATAGCAACCTTATAAAGGTATGTAAAGCTATCCCTTACCGAATGTGTTATTGCATCAAAGAAAAACCATCTGAGCACAAAATATATAAAGCTTGACATTGCGGCAAGTGCTAATGCCGCACGTACGTTATTATTAAACAGATAGTGGGACGTTAGTGCTACGAAAAGGGCTATCACCATAAAGATACAGGTGTTAAAGCCGAAACTGACACTTGAAATGCTATCTACAAAAATTCCCACTAAAAGTGCTGACATAAATGAATAAAGTTCTGAGGAAAAGATGGAAATTGCCACTAAAAATGCTAGCGGTAGCATAGGATTAGCGCCGTAAATCTTCAGCGAAAATAGTGAATTGAAGTGTAAAATTAGAGAGAGAGCAAGTAGTACAAAATCGGTTATTATAACAATATGACGTTTTTTGGATAAATACATAGCCTATTTTTCCTTTTGTGTCTTAATTCCACCCTGACCATCAAACGAGGTTATAACCATAACTTCCCTAATATCTGAAAAATTTACAAAGGGTGTTATGTTGGCGTAGATGGATGTGTTGTATTTGTCGCTGTCAATAGTGTTTATAGAGCCGATGAGCAGCCCGTCAGGGAAAATACCCTCGCCCGAGGTAACAACGTAGTCGCCTACAGCAACCGAGCAAGAGCGTGAAAGATTTGAAAAACGGCACATATTGTTTTGCGCAAGCTCAGCACCGCCTGAAATTTTACCCGAATCGCCCGTGCGATTATCAAGTGCACCGAGAGTGATGTCGGGATTTAATATTGTTTTAACCTTAGCAGTTGTGGTGCCAACTTCAAAAACACAGCCTACAAGTCCCTCTTTAGTTATAACGGGGTCCATGACCTTAATACCTGAAAGAGAACCCTTGTTTATTAAAAAAGAGCCGTAAATATCGTCGGTATCGCGAGAAATTAAGGTAGCCGAAGCAAATTTAAAATCGGGGTTAGCTTCTTTAATCTCAAGGTAATCCTTATACAGCTTATTTTCTGCCTTTATGTCCTCGTAATCGGCAGTTTTTTCACGCATTTCGTTAAGCTGTGCCTTAAGCTCAGCGTTTTCGAGCATTAAATCGTTACCGTCATTCAGCGCCTTGTTAAAATCGGAGATGGCATTTGAAATCTTTGTGCCTACCGCTCTGAAAGGTGCCGCAATCATACCGGCAAAATTTGTTTGCGGAGCCATAGTACCGCCTATGATTCCAAAAACAATTGAAATCACAAGAACGATACTGAATATTACGAGAATAATTTTAAATTGATGGCTTTTAAAGAAAAAACGCATTTTTATCCTCCTGAAAAGGTTTTAAACTTTATCTGAAACGCTTTCCTCTACGGAATACGTAGTTTTCGAATCCACTATCAGCTTCAAGTCGCTTTGCTGTTCCTAAAACAACACAGTCAAGCGGATTAAAGGCAACCGTTACAGGAATACCTGTTTCCTCGGCTATAAGCTCGGCAAGACCTCGAAGCAATGAGCCACCGCCTGTCAGTGTTATACCCTTATCAATAATGTCTGCAGAAAGCTCAGGCGGAGTCTTTTCAAGGGTTAGTCTTATAGCATCAATTATCTGCTGAATGGTATCCGACATAGCATTTCTTACCTCTTCGGAAGAAATAGTCACGTTTTTAGGAAGACCGTCAACTAGGTTTCTGCCCTTAATTTCTATAGAGCTTTCATTTTCATACGGCTTAGCAGAGCCGATTTCAAGTTTAATCTGTTCAGCTGTGCGCTCGCCAATCAACAGGTTGTGCTTTTTGCGGACGTAGGAAATAATTGCTTCGTCCAGGTCGTCACCCGCGGTTCTGATTGATTGTGCGGTAACGATATCTCCAAGAGAAATAACAGCAACCTCACTTGTACCGCCGCCAATATCAACAACCATACAGCCCGGTGC
This sequence comes from Acutalibacteraceae bacterium, assembly GCA_045613005.1. GTDB lineage: Bacteria > Bacillota > Clostridia > Oscillospirales > Acutalibacteraceae > UBA737. The sequence goes on from JAZLAD010000033.1 coordinate 7,208, forward strand.
ATCCCAAACGGGAAGACCGGCACCAACAGCTGCCGCCATAGGCTCTTCAACAAGGTCTATATCGGTAGCGCCTGCCTGTTTTGCCGCATCGTACACAGCACGGCTTTCAACCTCGGTAACACCTGCAGGGATACATATAACCATACGAACTCTTGAGAAGAAAGAGCCTTTTAGTGCCTCCTTTACAAAGCGTTTAAGCATAGCCGCAGTAACGTCGAAGTCGGCAATAACACCATCCTTTAAAGGACGCACTGCAACTATAGAGCCCGGTGTTCTGCCTATCATTTCCTTAGCTTCCGTACCAACGGCGCGAACAGCATCGTTTCTTACGTCGTATGCAACAACCGATGGTTCTCTCATTATAATACCTTTACCCTTAACACAAACCAGTGTATTAGCGGTACCAAGGTCAACTCCTATATCTCTCGTAAACATTCTCAAATTACTCCTTAATGTTATTTAATTGTGTTGCAGCAGCAGGAACTGTAAAATTTATAGCGGAATGTATATTTTCGATTACCGTTTCATTCTTACCCTCGGCAAATTCACCATCAAGAGTCCATGCCACAGTAGCGTCGGCATAAACGGTAATTTTTTCGGCGTGTAAAAACTCAATTCCGTCACGAACAAGGTCCTTCTTTAAAATTCCGTCGATAATTGACTGTAAAACCGTAAGATTTTCAGGTTTCTTTATAAGCAAAACTTCGAATTTACCGTCGTTAAGCTTAACGGTGGTGTCGGAAAACTTAACGATTCCGCCTACCGACATAGAGTTTGAAACGGCACCGAACAGATAGTCGCCCTCAATTTCCTTACCGTCTGCAACAAGCCTTAAATGAATAGGTTTTATATTGGCAAGGCTTTTGATTCCTTCAAAAAAGTATGCCGCCTGACCTAAAACGTTTTTAACCTCCTGCGGTGCTGAATAGGATGCCTCGGTAAAAGCACCGAAGGATGCGGTGTAGGAGAAATAACGATCGTCGAATTTACCGATATCCAGGCTTATGGTATGGCCTGTGAGTATATCCTTTGCCGCCTGTAAAACGTTTCTTGAAATTTTAAGACCCGAAGACCATTCGTTAAGTGTGCCTGATGGGATATATCCTAAATCGCAGTGAAGATTTGATTTCATCATACCGGTTATTACCTCATTGAGGGTACCGTCGCCACCGCAGACAACTATAATATCAAATTCATTTTCGCGAATAGTGGACATCTTTACCGTTGCATCACCCGGACATTTTGTAGGGTAAACAGTAACCGAGTAGCCGTAGTTTGAAAACACCTCAACCACCGAAAGCAGTTCGTTTTTCATTTTTGCGCGGCCTGATTTTGGGTTTACAATTAAAAGTAATTTTTTACCTTCCATAGCAATACTCCTTAAAACTATCGATAGTTAATGGGAAGAGTTGCGGTAGCGTTTAGAGATACGTCTGCTACGTTGCCGCTTAAATACTCGTAATATGCCTGAACACCCACCATAGCGGCGTTATCACCGCAATATTTAAGCTGTGGTGTGTGAAATTCTATATTTTTTTCTTTAGCTAATGCTTCGGTGCGTGCCCGCAGCTCACTGTTTGCCGAAACACCGCCTGCAAGCACTACAGTTTTATATCCGTATTTTTCTGCCGCTTTAAAAAGGTTATCGCAAAGCATATCACAAACCCTTTTTCTAAGTGTTGCAGCTAAAACGGGAACGTCTATTTCCTCGTCCTTTTGTTTTGCATTGTGCACTGTATTTATAACAGCAGTTTTAAGACCTGAAAAGCTAAAATCAAATTCGCCACCGCTACATTTAGGATAGGGAAGCGGATATTTTTTAAAATCAGGTACGGTTGCTATTTTGTCAAGCGTTACACCGCCGGGGTAGGAAAGTCCTAATGCTCTTGCGGTTTTATCAAAGCATTCTCCTGCCGCATCGTCAAGCGTAGCGCCGAGAACGTTAAAGGAGGTATAGTCTAAAACCTCGGTTATAACGGTATTTCCGCCCGAAACGGTAAGGCAAAGATAAGGAGGCGAAAGATGCTCGTTATCTATGTAGTTTGCCGCGATGTGTGAGCGAAGATGATGGACGGGAATAAGCGGAATTCCAAGGGATAATGCTAGACCCTTAGCAAAATTAACACCAACAAGCAAGGCTCCTATAAGACCCGGCGCAAAGGTAACCGCAATAGCCTCAAGGTCGCTGTATTCGATATTAGCTTCTTTTATCGCCTCATCGCAAACCTGACTTATCGCCTCGGTGTGACGGCGGGAAGCTATCTCAGGAACAACGCCACCGTAAATTCTGTGTTCTGCAATTTGGGTTGCAACTATGTTAGAGAGCACCTGTCTGCCGTTTGTAACAGCGGCGGCGGTCTCATCACAGGAGGATTCAATACTAAGTATCAGCATATAAAATTTAAAACCTTCTTGTCATTATTATTGCATCTTCTCGAGGATTATCGTAAAAGTTTTTACGCACACCCTCGTTTACAAAAAGATGTTTATCGTAAAGCGCTATAGCGCCCGTGTTTGATTTTCGCACCTCAAGCGATACGAATTCAAGTGCGTTTTGGTCTGCAAGGGAAAAAACTCGGTTTAAAAGATAGGAGGCTACACCCATTCTTCTGAAACTGGGGTCTACGGCAACGTTGGTGATATATCCTTCACCCGCAATAGCACTAATTCCAATGTAGCCAACAGCAACACCGTTGATTTTAGCAACGAAAAAGTGTGTTCCCGCTTTCATAGACTCTAAAACGGCGTTTTCGCTCCAAGGTGCAGAAAAGCATAATTTTTCGAGCCGTACAATACTTTGTATATCCTTCGCATCAGCAAGGTCAACCGTAATATCCGAAAAGAAGCCGCCAAATACCAACTTGTCAATCTGTCTTTTGATTTGGGTAAAGCACAGCCTGTAGTGTTCTATCGGCATACAGTAAGGGTCGCTGATACCGTCACCTAAAACGGATAATTTGTTTTTATCTACACCTGCACTTTTAAGTGCTTCAAGGTGAGAGTACGACATACAAATTATTTTATCACAAAGTGCATCACTAGATGTGAACTGTTTTGAAATATGATGTGAAATATCTAAGCCTGATTCCTTTGCTACAAGCATAGAGTTTTGTGAAACGGGGGAGCCGTCAGCTGCCAGTCCTCTACTTTCAACCTCTAAACCTTTTAACTTAAAACCTTTCAAATATCCTTCTGCTAAGGGGCTTCGGCAGGTGTTACCCGTACAAACGAAAATTACCTTCATTATCCTTTAGCCTCTAACCAATCTTTACCAACGTTTGCGTCGGCAAGGAGTTTTACCTTTAAGCTTGCGGCACTTTCCATCTCTTCGCAAAGAATTTTCATAGCCGCCTGACTTTGATTTTCAGGACATTCAACTATAAGTTCATCGTGTACCTGTAAAATAAGATGTGCCTCAGGTAGTTCTTTTTTAAGCCTTTTGCTTACGTTTATCATAGCAAGTTTGATTATATCGGCGGCAGTACCCTGTATAGGCGCATTTCTTGCAACCCTCTCGCCGAAAGAACGTAGCGCTCCGTTAGAGCTTGATAGCTCAGGCAAATATCTTCTTCTGCCAAAAATTGTGGAGACAAAGCCGTCCTCCTTGGCTTTAGCTATTACCTCGTTCATATATCGGTCAACGTTTGGATAGGTAGCAAGATAACCTTTAATGTATCTGTCGGCTTCGGCGCGTGAAACACCGATATCCTTAGCAAGTGAAAAGGCGCCGATTCCGTATACAATGCCAAAGTTCACAGCCTTTGCTCGGCTTCGCATAATAGGAAGCACCATTGGTTGCGGTATATCAAAGACCTCTGATGCTGTAAGTGTATGAATATCAACACCCGAATTAAATGCGTTTAGCATATTTTCATCATTTGAAATATGTGCTAAAACTCTAAGCTCAATTTGTGAATAGTCGGCATCGCAAAGGGTGAACCCTTCCTTTGCAACAAAGAACTTTCTAAGCTTTTTGCCCTCCTCGGTTCTAACGGGAATATTTTGTAAATTAGGCTCAAGCGAACTGATACGTCCTGTTCTGGCCTCGGTCTGATTAAAGGTAGAGTGTATTCTGCCGTCACTAGAAACAGCCGAAATCAAACCGTCGCAATAGGTTGATTTAAGCTTTGAAAGCTGGCGGTATTTTAAAATAAAATCTACGATAGGAAATTCGTATCTTAAGCTTTCAAGCACTTCGGCATTTGTACTGTAGCCGCTTTTGGTCTTTTTCTTGGCGGGAAGCTTTAGTTTTTCAAAAAGCACCTCGCCCAGCTGTTTCGGTGAGTTTATATTAAACTCACAACCTGCCATAGAATGAATTTCAGATTTCAATTCTTCTATCCGCTCGTTTAGATAAAATCCTTCTTTTTCTAAGCCTTCGCGGTCGATAAGAAAGCCTATCTGTTCCATTTCTGATAAAACCAGCGCCAACGGCACCTCGATTTCATAAAACAGCTTATCTTGATTAGTTTCCTTTAAATTTTCATCTAACCTATCGTTAGTAGCAGAGAAAAGGGCAACCCTTTTTAAAAATTCATCAGCCTCGCCGTCAATGTTAGGAGCAGTAACCGAATATTCTGTAGCAAGACGCTCTAGTGTATAGTCGTTAGAGGATGGATTGCAAACGTAGCCCGCAAGCATAGTATCAAAGCAAACGTTATTAACATCGTATTTCTTTGCTAAATTTTTAAGGTCGTAAACGCGCTTTTGTGACTCAAGCAATAAAATCTTTTCAGCATCTGTTTCACTGCACTCAAAAATCCTATCGCCTGCAACACAGCCAAATCTGCCGTTTTCTATATACAGGTCGGTTGTTTGAGTAAGGTCTGCATCGTTTATGCTGCAAAGCTTTAAAACCTTCACTTCGGTTTCAGCAACAGATTCAGAAACAGCAGAGGGTGTGATGCCCATTTTCTCCATCAGTTTATAAAACTCAAGCGAGGTCATAAGTGCGGATAACTTAAGCACATCCATATCTGCTATTTTATAGTTTTCGATAGCCGTATCAATTGGCGCTTGTTTGTTTATAGTACCGATAAAGCGACTAAGGTATGCGTTTTCCTTGTCGTTTTTAAGTTTTGCGCGTACGCCCTCCTTAATGTCGAGCGTGTCGATATTTTCGTAAATATAATCTATGTTATCAAAACGCTTAATGAGGTCTAAAGCAGTTTTTTCACCAACACCCATTACACCGGGGATATTATCCGAAGAGTCGCCCATAAGTGCTTTAAGCTCTATCATCTGTCGGGGAGCAAGACCGTATTTTTCAAGCAAATATTCCTTATTGCAGTTTACAATTTCAGGGTGACCTGCCTTGGTGGCGGCAAGTAATACCCTTGTGGTATCCGAAATTAACTGTAAAGAGTCTCGGTCACCCGTAGCAATTACACAGGTGTTGCCACTGTTTTCGGCAGAATAAGAGAGAGTGCCTAAAATATCGTCTGCCTCAAAGCCTTCACATTCAATGCAGTGATAGCCTGCAAGCTTTAACCACTCTTTAAGGGTGGGGAACTGTTGAGCTAGTTCTTCCGGCATAGCGTGTCTGCCCGCTTTGTATTCTTTATACTGCTCGTGTCGGAATGTAGGCTTTTTTAAATCAAAGGCTACCGCAACACAGTCAGGCTTTTCAAGCTCTAAAAGCCTGTTTAAAATATTTATAAAACCGTAAACGGCATTAGTATATCTTCCGTCCTTGGTGGATAAAAGCTTTATCCCGTAAAAAGCACGGTTTATGATGCTGTTACCGTCAATAGCCAAAAGTTTCATTTTTTTGCCTCACAACTAATGATAAAATAAATTTTAAGTATAATTATAAATATAATACCACTAATATTTAGTTTTGTCACTATAAATTTTAAAATTTTTGCTAATTTTTGACTTTTTAAATTTGTATGTAGGCAGACTTGAAAAAAAGTTTTGAATTTGGTATACTAAATTGTCTATTGTTTAAAAAAGTGGAGGTTCAAAATGGGAAGTTTATCAGCTTTAGAGCCAAGAAGCGTTTTTAAAGTTTTCGAGGAAATATGCACCATTCCTCATGGCTCGGGGGATATGCAAAAAATAAGCAATTACTGTGTGGATTTTGCGCAAAAAAACGGTCTTAAATACGTTCAGGACGAATATTTTAACGTGGTAATATACAAACCTGCAAGTAAAGACTTTGAGGGAGCAGAACCGATCATATTACAGGGCCATCTTGATATGGTTTGTCAAAAGGAAAAGGGTGTAGAAAAGGACTTTGAAAAAGAGGGGATAGAGCCTCTTTTTGAAAACGGTTTTATTACCGCAAACGGAACGACGCTTGGCGCTGATAACGGTATAGCTGTTGCTATGATTATGTCGATTTTAGCCGATAAAAATTTAGAGCATCCGCCTATTGAAGCTGTTTTTACCACCGATGAGGAGATAGGAATGTTAGGTGCAGATAAGCTTGATTTTTCTTTGCTTTCTGCTAAAAGAATGATAAACATTGATTCTGAAGAGGGCGACACAGTTACCGTTTCCTGTGCGGGTGGCAGTGAGTTTAAAATGGAAATCCCTTGCACTAAAAAAGCGATTACGGCAACCGCTTTAACTATTACCGTCGCTGGTTTAAAGGGTGGACATTCGGGCGTTGAAATTGATAAAGGAAGACAAAATTCAAATACTCTGATGGGCAGAATTTTAAATGCTCTTAGCACAAAATTTTCTTTTAATATTATAGAAATAAACGGTGGCGAAAAGGCTAACGCAATACCTACCGACTGCGTTGCTAAAATATGTCTTGAAGGTATAGAAAACGCGAAATTTTTCTTAGAAGAATATGCAAAAGAGGTTAAAAAAGAACTGATATTCAGGGAAGAAAATTGCAGTATAACGATTGAGGAAGACAAAAAAGACAACTACTGCTGTTTCGACTCTGAAACTACTAAAAAAGTAATTTTCGCCCTTATTAACACCCCTTGCGGAATTGTTGAAATGAGCAAGGAAATCGAAGGCCTTGTTGAAACCTCTTTAAATCTCGGTATCCTCTTTACAACCGATAAGTCAGTAACACTTATCTATGCTTTAAGAAGCAATAAAACCTCGGCTATGGATTTCCTTGAGTCACGCCTTTTGAACGTCTGTGATATGTTGGGTGCCGGCGGTGAGATATCGGGCAGATATCTTCCTTGGGAATATAATTCGAATTCAAACGTTAGAAATTTATACGTAGCGGCTTATGAGAAAAAATACGGAAAAATGCCCCAAATTGCCGCTATTCATGCAGGCCTTGAATGTTCGGTTTTTGCCGCTAAAATAAGGGGACTTGACTGCATTGCGGTAGGACCTGATATGACCGACGTTCATACTCCGAAGGAATCTCTTTCCGCAGGGTCTGCAATGGATATATACGAGATACTGTTAGACGTTTTGGCTTCGGCTAAATAACAGTTGCTTTTTAAAGGTCAATATGTTAATATATTAGAAATGTCTAAATATAATTTGAGGATAGGAGAAATTATGGAAAACAAAGAATTTAAACCCTACGTTCCGGCAACCAAAATATCACCGGAGCTTACAGTTACCTCTATTGTTGTAGGTATACTTCTAGCAGTAATTTTTGGTGCTGCGAATGCGTATTTAGGCCTTAAGGTTGGTATGACCGTTTCGGCTTCAATTCCCGCGGCAGTTATTGCGATGGGCGTAATTAAGATGATTATGCGCAAAAACTCGGTGCTTGAAACCAATATTGTTCAAACAATTGGTTCAGCAGGTGAGTCGTTAGCGGCAGGTGCTATTTTCACACTTCCCGCACTGTTTATTTGGGCATCTGAGGGTACTATTGAGGACAAGCCTAATCTTATAGTAATAACCCTTATTGCTTTAATAGGCGGTATACTTGGTGTTCTCTTTATGGTGCCGCTTAGAAATGCACTTATTGTTAAAGAGCACGGGGTATTACCTTATCCGGAAGGAACTGCTTGTGCTGAGGTTATCTTAGCAGGTGAAAAGGGCGGTTCCAGTGCTGCAACAGTTTTTGCAGGTATGGGCTTTGCCGCAGCCTTTAAGTTTGTAGTTGACGGATTAAAGGTAGGCTATGGCGAGGTTTCTAAGACCTTCAAGGGCTTTGCAGGAACTATAGGCACACAAATTTATCCTGCAGTTTTCAGCGTAGGCTATATTTGCGGTCCTAAGATTTCAGCGCTTATGTTTAGCGGCGGTCTGCTTAGCTGGATGGTGCTGATTCCTTTAATGGTTTACTTTGGTGGCGACAGCGTAGGCACTCTTTTTGCTAACGAGGGCGCGGCAGGAGTTTGGGATCAGTATATAAGATACATCGGTGCAGGTGCACTTGTTGCAGGTGGTTTTATAAGCCTTGTTAAATCTATTCCGCTGATTGTTAAGACCTTTGCTGAGGCTATTAAGGGTCTTAAGGGTGGCGCTGCTGCATCTAACGACCGTACAAATAAGGATATGAATTTCCTGTTTGTAATCGGTGGCGTTATCTTCTTAACGTTACTTATCTGGATTATTGATGCTATTCCAGTAAACCTGATAGGTGCTATCATAATTGTTGTTTTTGGCTTCTTCTTTGCAACCGTTTCTTCAAGAATGGTAGGTCTTGTAGGAAGCAGTAACAACCCTGTTTCAGGTATGACTATAGCAACTGTTTTAGTTGCAACAATACTCTTAAAGGCAACAGGTCTTATAGGAACCAGGGGTATGATTAGCGCTATCGCAATAGCATCTATAGTATGTATTGTTACCGCTATTGCCGGCGATACCTCGCAGGACCTTAAGACAGGTTACATTTTAGGTGCTACACCTGTAAAACAGCAAATCGGTGAATTTATTGGTGTTATAGCCTCGGCTTTGGCTATTGGCGGAACACTCTATCTGCTTGACAGAGCGTGGGAATACGGTTCAAAAGAGCTTCCTGCCCCTCAGGCTAGTATGATGAAGATGATAGTTGAAGGCGTTATGGACGGTAATCTTCCTTGGGCACTTTTAATTGCGGGTGCTTGTATAGCGGTTATTATTGAACTTATCGGCGTTCCTGTCCTTCCTTTTGCTATCGGTATATATCTTCCTATTCACCTTAACGCTTGCATTATGGTTGGTGGCGTTGTTCGTCTTGCTCTTGATAAGATTAAGGGTAATAAGGCACGCAGAGATGCTATAGTTAGCGATGGTATCCTCTTTAGCTCGGGTATGATAGCAGGTGAGGGTATTATAGGTATAGCCTTGGCACTGTTTGCTATATTCGGCCTTGACAGTAAGGTTGACCTAGCTTCAAAATTCGGTCTTTCACCGGCGTTCTTAACCGTTAGCGGTATAGTGTTGTTTGCAGTTAGCATCCTTGTATTCTTAAAGGCGACTGTTTGGGCAAAGAGAAATAAGGCTTCAAACTTTGAGGAAGAGGCTAATGAGCAATAAGCCAAAAGGGGAAAATCTGCTTGATTTTGTCCCTGTGAAAAATGAAAAAATACCGTTTTCTACAGATGAAAACGGCAAGGTTACCCTAGCAATTGAAAATAAAGGGCTATTTAACAAAATAGCCCAAAAGCTTTTCAAAAAACCTAAAATAAGCTACATTCATCTTGACGAAATGGGAAGCTTTATCTGGCCTATTATAGACGGTGAAAAGGACGTTTTCCGAATAGGTGAATTGGTAAAAGAGCGTTTCGGTGAAAATGCAGAGCCACTTTATGAGCGACTTTGCAAGTATATTAAGATTCTTGAAAGCTACGGATTTATACACTTGAATAAATAAAAATAAAAGAGGTTTTCCAAGTTGGAAAACCTCTTTTAATATGTCCTTTTAATTAGTCCTTATTTACGGGAATCTGCTGTTTTAGTGCTGCTCTTGTTCTGCGAACCTCACCGAGATTAGCGGTAAGACCTTCGTCAGCTCTGCGCATAATATCGTCAACAAAATCCTGAGCAGCCTTTCTCATATCGCGGCTCTTTGCCTGAGCGTTTGCGATAATCTCGGTTGCTTTTTCTTGTGCTAGTTTAACAATTTCTTCCTGAGAAACAATAGCTTTTGCGCGTTCTTCGGCATTTCTTATAATACCGTCAGCCTCACGCTTAGCGGTAGTGATAATTTCGGTACGGTCGGCAACTATTCCTCTTGCCTGTTTGATTTCGCTTGGGATATTTAGTCTGATTTCGTCAACAACAGCGCGTAGCTTTTCAACGTCAACGACTGTCTTCTTGCCGGGTATTTTAAAACCACTTTCAAGGACTTCGTCAAACTGTTCCAGTAATTCGTCAAGTGTCATTTTCTTTCATCCTCCATTAAGCGTTCACACGCAAATAACCTTTTTAAATTTGTTTATTTTGCAAGTCTTTTCACGATATCGTCGTGAATTATTTGGGGTACAAAATCCGATATGTCACCGCCCATACTTGCAATTTGCTTTACCATACTAGAGCTTAGATACATATTTTCGGCGCTAGTTGTTAAAAACAACGTTTCAATATCGGGATTTAGTTTTTTATTGGTAAGAGCCATCTGGAATTCATACTCAAAATCTGACATAGCTCTAAGTCCCTTAATAATAGCACAGGCATTAACCTGTTTAGCATAATCTGCAAGCAGACCGTCGTAAATATCAACCTCAACGTTTTCAATATCCGAAACGCATTTTAAAATCAGTTGCTTGCGTTCGGTTTCTGAAAAGGAACCGGTTTTATTTATGTTCTTCATAACCACGATAATCAGCTTATCAAACATACAAGAGGCACGTTTTATGATATCAAGGTGACCTATTGTTATAGGGTCAAAACTACCGGGGCATACTGCTATTCTCTCTTTCAATTTACAGCCCCTCCTTTTTATAAACCGAAACTCTGATTTTGCCAAACTTATAATTACGGTAGAGCTTAAAATCATTTTTAGTATCGGGCAAAATCACGTTGTCGGGATGTTCGCAAATTATTATTCCGTAATCGCTCATAGTATCGGCAACACCTGTGAGCGCATCTTCGAGAATCCCTGCCTTATAGGGCGGGTCCAGAAAAGCAATGTCGAAGGTTTCGTTGTTTCTCAGCAAAAACGCCTTGTAATCCGACTTGATAAGCTTAGCAGCATCACAAAACTCGGTGCCGTTTAAATTCTGTTTTACAGTTTTAAGTGAAATATCTGAATTGTCAACAAAGGTGCAACTATTCGCACCTCTGCTTAAGGCCTCAATGCCAAGCTGACCGCAACCCGCGAACAGATCAAGTATTTTTCTGCCCTCAATATCAAACTGAATGGAGCTGAAAATTGCCTCTTTAACCTTTTCGGGAGTAGGTCTTACAAGGTCCTCGCCCGGTACGGTAACCAACCTTTTTCCTCTTGCAACTCCTGTAATAACGCGCATATTCTACTCCAAGTTTCAAATTTAACATAATCACAAAACGATATTATATCTTACACTATTATCACATTAAACACACCCTTTTGTCAATACCTAATTTTAAAAAATATTTATTGATTTTTATAATACGCAATATTATAATAATCTTAATAACTCTTTAGGAGGTAAATTTTATGAAAAAATATTTAGGAAATTCCTTGCAGATCAGAGGCGCCGAAAGATATACTCTAGAAGGCGGAAAAGGTAACGGAATGCGCTTTATTTGTGTGCGCAACGGTTGCGGCTTAGAGGCTTGGATATCTCTTGACCGTGCAGGTGATTTATCCCGCGTTACCTTTAAGGGCGAAAATATGGGATATTTTTCACCCTGCGGTTACGTAGCACCTCAGTATTACGACAATAAGGGAATAGGATTTTTGAAATCCTTTACAGCTGGTTTTTTCACCACCTGCGGTCTTACCAATATCGGCAACCCCTGTACCGATGAGGGAGAGGAATTACCGCTTCACGGAACAATTTCAAACATTCCTTCTGAAGATGCCGCAATAAACGAAACAGCGGAGGGTATTGAAATTTCTGTTAAAGTAAGGGACTATACCTTTACTGCACAAAAATTGGTACTCAAAAGAAAATATTTCTTTTCATATACTGAAAATACCATCGCAGTAAACGATACCGTTGTTAACGAGGGTATCAACGATTCACCGTATGCACTTCTTTATCACTGTAATATGGCATATCCTTTGCTTACCGAAAAGAGTATAGTTAAGATACCAAACAAGGGCATAAAGCCGCGTAGTGATTTTGCCGCAGAGCATATCGATACAGCACTTACGGTAGATAAGCCAAAGGCGAACACAAAAGAGCGTTGCTATTATTTCGACGTTAACGAAACAAACGGCATTGCCAGTGCAGGTATTTACAACGAGGATATAGATAAGGGCGTTATTATCTCCTACGACAAGTCAACACTTCCTTGCTTTACCGAGTGGCAGATGTTTGATGAAATCAAGTACGTGTTAGGTTTAGAGCCTTGCACCTGTGAGCTTGAGGGAAGAGACGTTTTAAGAAAGAATAATCAGCTCGAATTTATTAAACCTGGTGAAACCAAAAATACAAGCTTAACCTTTAAGTTTGTAGACAAAAAATCTGAATTTGATGCTTTTTAAAGCCCTAAAAAACAAGGAGAAAGGCTTATGAATAATTTTTCTGTAGATTTTTCAAAGGTTATAGGTAAAATAAAGCCTATGCACGGTGTTAATAACGGTCCTTTATTTGCCGCTGAAACAAAATCGGTTGTATCAAGATTTATTGAGGCCGGTATTCCAAACGTCAGACTTCACGATACTGTTGAAGCCGATATACCAAGAATATTTACAAATTTCGATGCAGACCCTACCGACCCTAATAGCTACGATTTTCGTCACGTAGATGCCTACGTTAACGAAATCTATAAGGGCGGTGCAGATTTGTGTTTTAGACTCGGCACTACCATCGAGCACAGAAAAAACAAGGACTATATCCATCCGCCAAAGGATTATGATAAGTGGGCAGAGGTTTGCTGTGCAATTATTCGTCACTTTACAAAGGGTTGGGCAAACGGCTATCACTACGACGTACCGTTTTGGGAGATTTGGAACGAGCCCGATAACAATCCCGCTACCCCTGGTATGTGGACGGGCACACCCGAACAGTATTATAGACTCTACGTTACCGCTACAAAGCGTATTAAGGCAGAATTTCCCGAGGCTAAGGTTGGCGGCTTTGCTTCCTGTTTTGTTGAAAACAAGGACTTCCGCGAAGGCTTCTTTCAGTACATAACTAAGGAAAACGCGCCACTTGATTTTTATTCCTGGCACGGATATGCTTCAAAGGTTACAACCCTTGCCGACTCTTCTGCTATCGTACAAGAATGTCTTGACCGCTACGGCTTTGGCGACGTTAAGCAGTATTGCAACGAGTGGAACTTTATACTTGACGATCCGGATTTTTGGCCTAAGTATAACGATGCTGTAAAGCCTGGTTCTGAAAAGGACCGCAGAGCGTTCCACGAGCTACAGGCTTCCTCCTTTGGCGCATCCTTTGTAGAATCCACCTTTATTTGTATGCAAAATACTAAAATTGCAGGCAGTAACTACTATGCAGCACCCCCTACAAGCGGTTGGTCGGGTATGTTTGACAGATACGGTATAGTAACACCTGTTTTCTATGCTTTCAAGGCTTACAACGCGCTTTACCGTTTATCAGGCGGTCAGGTTGAGGTTAAGTCTGATAAGGATAACATTCAGATTTTAGCCGCTGTCGGTGATAATGAGGGTGCAGTGCTAATTTCAAACCACGAGCAAGAGGATACCGTTTGTGCCGTTGAAATGAATAATCTTTTTGAAAATACAAAGCGCAACGTAGAAGTTTATCTTGTTGATAACGATAACGAGCTGGAACTTGTTAAAAAGGAATTTTACACAGGCGAAAAGACGGTGCAATATATAAACGTTAAGAAAAACTCTATAGTTCTTATTAAAATCATAAAGGATTAAAAATTCAGGGTGATTTTATGGATAAAAAAATATACAACATTGCAGATTTCGGCGAGATTTTTGAGGGTGAAAATATAACCGAAGAGCAAAAATGGTCTAATACCAAAGCGTTACAAAAAGCTATTGATACAGCGGGTCAAAACGGCGGCGGTACAGTTATAATCCCTGAGGGTACCTACTATTTAAACGGCAATCAGGATGCGGGTGATATACCGGGTTTCCCTGAGTCTATGAATACAGCGTGTATCTATATTACATACGGAAATATAGAAATAAAAGGTGCAGGTATAGATAAAACCTTTATCATAACACCGCACGAATATAAGATCATCAAAAACACTCTTCAGCGAGTACACGCATTCAGAGTAATACCGCCACCCGGTACTGAAATCGAAAAGCTTACCTTTAGAGATTTCGATTTATGTGGCGGTTTTCACGGTGACGGCGATAACAGATGGCCCGCAAAGGTCGATACGGGTGCAGGTTGGGACGTTACCCATAAGGGCCTTGCCTTTTTTGATATGGGTGTGAAAGAGGTAGAGCTTGACCATCTTTGTATTCACGGATATTCGGGTGAGATAATTTACGGTCGAGGTCCTGTAGTTCAGAC